>DATMTG010000198.1:0-11975 GCA_035565075.1 Stenotrophobium sp. | reverse complement strand
CTGGAATACCAGCGGTTGTTCGGCGGTGCGGACTATCACCGGCGCCTGCACCAGCTGCGTGAAAAAGCCCTCGCGGCGATGGACCTGCTGCGGGATTTTTCACCGCGCCTGGCCGGCGCCGTGGTCAGCGGCGCCATCACCCGCGCGCACGCGGTGCAGTTGCATGTCTTCAGCGAGCCGGCTGAAGCGGTCGATATCTTTCTGCAGAACAAGGGCATCCGCTACGAGCAGGACGACCGCCAGTACCGCTATGGCAACGGCCGCGAGCGCATGATCCCGCGCGTCCGGTTCGAGGCCGGCGACGTGCGCGTGGTGGTGGCGATTTTTCCCGAGGGCGAGATCAAGCGCGCGCCGATCAACCCGGCCGACGGCTTGCCGTACGCAAGGCTGGATGGCGACGCGGCGCGGCTGTTGCTGCAGCAGACCGTGTCAGCCTGAAGGCAGCGCAAACCACTCCGGCCGTCCCGCGGTCCACAGCTCGCCCCAGAGCTTGCCGCCACCGTCCACGGTCAGCACTTCGCCGGTGATGAAGCTGCCGGACGGGGCGCTGAGGTAGATGCAGGCTTCGGCGATCTCCATCGGCGTGCCGGGCCGCTTCTGCGGGTTGGCCAGCGGGAATTCCTTCTGCGCCTCCGGCGGATAGACCTTCAGGCCTTCGGTGGCGATCAGCCCGGGCGCGACGCAGTTGATGCGCACGCCCAGCGGCGCCCATTCGACCGCCACCGTGCGGGTGGCGCCGATGATGCCGGCGCGCGCGGCGACCGTGTGCGCCACGCCGGGCATGCCGCGCTCGATCACGACGACGACGTTGACGATGGAGCCGGGGCCGCCGTGCTCGCGCCAGTGCTGCGCGGCGCGCTGCATCATCAGCCAGGTACCGTTGAGGTTGTTGTTGATGACCGCGTTCCAGCCCTTGGGCGCGTAGTCGATCGCGTGCTGCGGGAACTGCCCGCCGGCGTTGTTGACGGTGCAGTCGATGCGGCCGTAATGCGCCTGTGCCGTGCGAAACAGCGCATCGACCTGCTCGGGTTCGCGGACATTGGTCGGTACTGCGAGCGCTTCTCCGCCTTTGTCGCGAATGAAGCCGGCGACGGCTTCGAGTTTTTCCGGCGTGCGTCCGCAGATCACCACTTTTGCGCCGAGCCGCGCGAACAGCAGCGCGCAGGCGCGGCCGATGCCGCTGCCGGCGCCGGACACCAGCGCGACCTTGCCCGCAAACAGGTCCGGGCGGTAGACCGTGTCGGCGGTCCACAGGGTCTCCGGGTCGTTCAATGCCGCGATGTCGGTATCCAATGTCATGTCATGCTTTTCGCTAGCGGCTCACGCCGACAGCAGTTCCTTGCTGATGATCATCTTGCGCACTTCGGTGGTGCCGGCGCCGATTTCCAGCAGCTTGATCGAGCGATACAGCCGGTTGATTTCCGACTCCCAGATATAGCCGCTGCCGCCGTGCACCTGCACGCCGTGGTTGAGCACCTTGTTCATCGTCTCGGCGACGTACATCACGCCGGCTGCGGTGATCTGGTGAATCTCGCCGCGACCACCGTCGTTCTCGCCGATGACGTTGGCCGCGCGCAGCGTCTGGTAGGTGAACAGGCGCATCGACTCGACCCACACGTACATCTCGGCGAGCATCGATTGCACCATCTGGAAGTCGGCGATCGGCCGGCCAAACTGCTTGCGCTGCTTTGCATAATCCAGCGCCAGCGCCAGCGCACGTTCGGCGATGCCCAGGCAGATCGGCGAGATCATCGCGCGTTCGAGATCGAGCCCGGACATCACCACGCGCACACCGCGGTTTTCCTCGCCGACCCGGTTTTCCGCCGGCACCTTGCAGTCCTCGAACACCAGTTCGGCGGTCTGCGAGCCGCGAAAGCCCATCTTGACCAGTTTCTGCGCGACCCTGAAGCCGGGAAAATCCTTTTCGACGATGAACGCCGAGATGCCCTGCGCGCCCTTGTCCTTGTCGGTCTTGGCGTAGACCAGCAGCACGTCGGCGACCGGGCCGTTGGTGATGTAGATCTTGCTGCCGTTGAGATAGTAGTGGCCGCCCTCGCGGCGCGCGGTGGTGCGCATCGAGCCGAGCGCGTCGGAACCGGCGCCGGGTTCGGTCAGGCCGAGCGCGCCGATCAGCGTGCCCTTGCACAATCCCGGCACGTATTTCCTTTTCTGCGCGTCGTTGGCGTTGCGCAGGATGTTGTGCAGGCACAGGTTCTCGTGCGCGACCCAGGCCAGCGCCAGCGCGTGGTTCCAGCGGCCGAAGGCCTGCAGGATCAGGCCCGAGGTGAAGACGTCCATGCCAGCGCCGCCGAGCGATTCCGGCGCGGTGACGCCGAAGTAGCCGGTGGCGCCGATCTTTGGGAAGATTTCCGTTGGCCACCACTCGTCGTCGTCCATGCGCTGCGCCAGCGGGTACATCTCCTTCAGCGCAAAGCGGTCGGCCTGCGCCAGGATCTCCATCTCGTCGCTGGAAAGACCGGTGAAGGCCTGCATGACGCTCGCGCGCTCGGCCGGATGCGTGTGGGTGTTTGACATGGCGTTATCCTGAAAATCCTGTAGAGGGCATCGGCACGGGCACGTGCGCCGATGTTGGTGAGTTTGACTCACAACATTCTGGCAACGCCAGCGGGGCCGCGCTTCGTCCGATGTGGTGAAGTCGCGCCGCGGCGCGCCTGGTGCAGGTTGGCGAATGCTGCAAGAACGATTGTCCGAATTCGCCTTGTGCCCCTCCGGGCATCTGCCTAAACTGAATTTCGGCCACCCGCGCCGTTTTGGGAGTGCAGCGGGGCGCGGTCAAAATCGGGGAACTGGGGGAGACACATGTACAAACCACTCGTGTTGGTCCTGGCGCTGTCGGCGCCGCTGGTGGCCTGGGCTGCGCCCGCTGCCGAAACCGCCCCGGCCAAGGCCGCGGATGCCGCGCCTTCACCGGGCTCCTTCTGGCCCGATGCCGGCAAGTACCCGGTGCCCGACGAGCCCTACACGGCGACGCTGCGCTCGGTTTCGCTTGACGATCTCAAGCGCCGCGACCTGCTGCCGGAGGGCATCTATCGCGGCAGTCCCGAGATGAATGCACGGCGCGCCTGGTACGCCGAGGACGCGAATTTCTACGCCACGCTGGCGGCGAAAAAAGTCTGGCATCCCGGCACCGGACCCGCGACGCACGAGATGGGCGGGCCGATCACCTGGGACATCGTGCCGATCCCGATGGCGCCGCCGCCGCCCTGCGACCAGCCGCAGCCGACCGGCTACGACGCCGAGTCGTGCCGCTACGTGAACTCGCTGTTCAAGGACCTGGCCAGGAAAGATCCGGAAGAAGCGCGCATCCTGCGGGCGCAGGTGCGGCGCGGCCGCGACGTCTGGTTCAAGGGCACCTTCGGCAACCAGGACGAGCCTTACATCCATTTCGCGCGCGCCGCCGGCGGACCGCAGAACATCTGGTACCCGTGGCTGGATACGCGCCAGCGCAAGGATCGCTACGCCAAGTACGGCCTGATCAACGATCCCGACTGCACCGAGGGCGATGCCAGCACCGACTGGTGGGACAAGTGCCCCGACCCGCAATCCAGCGGCGTGCTCGGCTACCGCAAGTACTACGCCGACCCGCTCAAGGACGCCAGCGGCAAGGTGGTGTTCGACCCGCGCACCTCGCCGTACCGGCCCGACGAACTCAGGAAGAACCTGCGTTACGTCATCGGCAATCCCTGCGTGCAGTGCCACGTCGCCTTCGACCCGACCCGCCCGCCGAAGAACCCGAACCAGCCGCAGTGGGACAACATCTCCGCCACCATCGGCAACCAGTACATCGTGCAGCCGCTGATGTTCTTCCAGGGCACGCCGCAGGATTCGGTGATCCGCCAGGTGCTGCGCGCCGGGCCGCCCGGCACCATCGACACCTCGCTGGTGCCCAACGATTTCATGAACAATCCGGGCACCCAGAACAACATCATGGATTTCCAGAATCGCCGCGTGTTCACGGAGATGATGAAGGATCCGTTCACCGGAAAAATCAGCGCCGGCCGCACGCAGCATGTGCTCAAGGGCGGCGAGGATTCGGTCGGCGATCATCTCGCGCTGATCCGCGTCTACGTCAACATCGGCATGTGCACCGAGGAGTGCTGGGCGCCGAATTTCCCGATGCCGGGGACGTATTTCGGCGACAAGTCGCACCAGCGGCCGTTCCGCATCAAGCAGTGCGCGCAGGATTGCAACGCCTGGAACTACGCCGATGCCAAGATGGACGACCTGGCCGCGTTCCTGGTCACCGGCGGTCCCGACTACCTGCTGGCGGCCAGGGATGTGGACGGCACGCCCGGCTCGGCCTTCGTCGATCTCAAGCTGGTGCCGCGCGGACACAAGGTGTTCTCGCGCGAATGCGCGGTCTGCCACAGCTCGCAGGTCCCGCCGGATAACATCCGCGCCGACAAGGACGCCCTCGAGCGGTACTACGAAGGCCACGTGTTCGGCAAGGAAGACTACTGGCAGAACGAGTTCACGCCGGCGCAGCGCGACTCGGCCGAGTTCAAGGCCAAGTACCTGGCGCGCGACGACAGCGGCAGGCTGGTGCCGCGCCAGTTCGCCGAGAAGGCCGTGTTCGGCCAGGACTGGCTCGGCAACGATGAGCCGACGCCGTTCAACGTCGTCGGCACCAACATGTGCCGCGCGCTGCACGACAATCACAACGAGGGCCACATCTTCGAGGAATTCTCGTCGGAGACGTTCAAGCAGCGGCCCTCGCCGGGCTCGGTGCCGGAGGACATCAACCGCATGTTCCCGCTGATCGGCGGCGTCAAGGTCGGCGAGCGCAAGATCGAGGGCGGCCCCGGCTACTACCGCAACATCTCGCTGCTGTCGGTGTGGGCGACGGCGCCGTTCCTGCACAACAATGCGCTCGGCCATCTCAGCTACCTGCCGGATGGCGGCATCGACTACACCGTGCGCGGCCGCATCAAGCAGTTCGAGGATGCCTACCGCCTGCTGATGATGTCGGACGACCCCAGCGTCGATCCGCACCGGCCGCAGAAGATCACGGTCACCGACCGCGACATCATGCTGTCGCCGCGCGAGGATCAGCAGGGGCCGATCAAGCTGCCGGTGAAGAAAGGCACACCGATCGAGTACTTCACCTCCAGCGACCCGCACCGGCCGCTGTTCATGAAGTGCGACGATCTGGTCGAGAACAAGGGTCACCAGTTCGGCATCAACCTGTCGCCGGACGACAAGCTGGCATTGCGCGAATTCCTCAAGACCCTGTGATGTCCCGGCTCCGGCAGGCGGGTGGCGCGTTGCTCTGGAAGATCGTGGGCATGGCGCTGCTGGTCCTGGCCGGCGGCGCCGTCTGGCTGCTGTGGCCGGGCGGCGCCGGATCGGGGCAGGCGATCGCCGAGCGTGCACACCATGGTCCGCTGCCCGATCCGAAGGCGCTGTCGTCGCGGCTGATTCCGCAGGACGATCTGCCACCGGCCGGCACCCGCTCGCTGTTCGATCATCTGGTGGCGCAGAACGAGGCGATCCCGTATCCGTACGAGAAGCTGGTGGCGATGGTGCAGAAGCAGGATCCCGCCGGCGCGCCCGTGCTGTCGGTGATGCTGCCCAAGGGCCGTTCGCTGCTCAAGGCGATGGCCGGCTACACGCAGCCGCGGGTGCTGTTCGCACCGGATTTCACCGGCCCGGACGGCGCCACCCTGGGGCTGGCGCCACGCTCGAAGCTGTTCGTCGGATTCGTCGAGCGCTCGCACGAAGTCGAGGTGATCTCGTACAACGAGGCGGCCGGGCGCTACGAGTTCCAGCTGATCCAGAATTACTGCAAGGGCTGCCAGCCGCGGCTGGTCTATACCAAGCGCGCGGTGTGCATGGCCTGCCACCAGGGCGCGGTGCCGATCTTCCCGCTGCGGCCGTGGGACGAAACCAACGGCGAACCGGCAACCGCCAGCGCAATCGCCGCGGCGCGCAAAAATGCCGGGCTTGATCCGGCGCATTACCTCGGCTTCGCCACCGCCAATCCGCTGTCGGCCCCTGAACGTTTCCAGGACCTGGTCGATACCGGCGAATTCCTGGTGGTGAGCCAGCAGGTCTGGCTCGATGGCTGCGGCGCGGGTGCGCCCGGCAGCGACTGCCGGCGGCAGATGCTGCGCGTGGCGATGGACTATCTCTGGGCCCCGGGCCAGTTCGACGAGCAGAGCGCCGATGCGCAGCAGTTGCGCAGGTTGCAGGCGCTGGCCTGGCCGGCCCAGGGCATCGCCGTGCCCGGCAACAACATCCTCAACCGTGATCCCATCGGCGAGATGCAGGGCCTCCGCGGCTTTTTCAGGCGGCTCACCGCACCGCGCGCGGTGCCGGGCGCCGGCGCCCGGACCAACGACGACCTCGCCGCGTTCGACAAACTGCCGAAGCTGCCCGCCGCGCTCGACCCGCTCTCGCCGCGCGCGCCCAAGCGCGTGCTGACCGCCGCCGATCTCGACGGCAGTTACGGGCTGGCCGGCATGCTGACCGGGGCCGACGTCGAACTGCTGGAGAAGGCGGCGGGCTACCAGTTGCCGCGGCTGCAACAGGCGGTGGCCAGGGTGCCGGCGGAGTTCTTCGCGCCTGCGCCGGTCGGCCGCGTGCGCATCCTGCGCGCCATGCTGACGGCGCTGGGCGCGCCGGTGCCGGACTATTGCTGCCTCGACACCAGGGACATGTCGCCGCCGATCAGCGACGGCGAGCCGCCGGTGGCGATCGCCGCCAATTCGCCGGTGAAGAATTTCGAGCATTACTGCTTCGCCTGCCATCGCGGCAATCCCAATGCCAAGCTCGATTTCATGTCGGGCAAGACCGAGGCCGAGGTGCTGGCGCACATCAAGGCCAAGAGCGAGATCCGCGATGTGCTCGACTGGCCGCGCTACCAGGGCACCGACAAGGCCGGCAAGATGATGCCGCCGGCCGACTCGGTGCAGCGCCAGATGGTGCAGCAGGACCTGGCGAAGAATCCGAAACTGCTCGAACAGATGCGCGGCGTGGTGCCGTCGCTGTTCAGCTTTTGAACGGGGACGAGGTCACTGTGGGAGGATCGGCACGATGAATAAAAGCAAGATGCTGCTGCTCGGCGCCTCGCTCGCGGCGCTGCTGGCGAGCGCTGCGGCGCAGGCCGAACCGGCGTTTGCGCGCATGTACCGGCAGGTCTACGGCTACCCGCCGTCGTGCAACGCCTGTCACAAGGACGGTGGCGGCACGCCGCGCAACGAATTCGGCAAGGCGTTCAAGCAGGCCGGTGAAAATCTTGCCGCGTTCGCCAAGATCGGCGGGCTCGACTCGGATGGCGATGGGTATAGCAACGACGAAGAGGCGCGCGCCAAATCCAACCCCGGCGATCCGCATTCAACGCCCAAGGACAAGGGCCAGTGGCTGGATACCTCGAGCCTGATCCCGCAGGAAGTGCAGGCGCTGTTCCCCGGCATCCGCGCCTACTTGCCGATGGATGCGCTGCTCACCGATGCCGAGATCGCGCGCGCCAAGGCGCTCGGCGCGGTGCTGACCAAGGACGACTCCAACACCATTTATATCCCGCTGCAGGACCAGCATCCGGCCGGTACCGCCATCATTTTCCCCGCGAGCTACCGCGGCAAGACGTTCTTCCTGCTGCTGGCGACGGATCGCAAGCTTAACGTCACGGTGGTCAAGGCGATGAATGCCGTGCACGTGCCGCAGGCCGAACACAGCGCGGTCTATGCCCGCTTCAAGGGCGTCGCCGTCGACAAGCTGCCGGCCGCCAGCGGCAATGATCTCGATGCGGCCATCACCGAAGCGGTGAAGAAAGCCGGCACGCTGCTTTATGTGAGGCTGAAAAATGCGTAACTCGCGCCTGTTCGTCATCTTTGCCGCAGCCCTCTTCCTGACGCTGCTATGGTGTGGCCGCTCGCTGGCGCTGGCCGCTGCCGGACAGGAGCAGGCCGCATCCGCAGCGACGGCGAACCCGGCGCCGGCCGCGACGGGATCGCAGGATGCGCAGAAGTTCGACTTCTTCAGCGACAAGCCGGTGCAGGGCGCGCAGGTGGTCGAACTGCCGCCGCCGAAATCGAAGTGGGCGACCATCGGCGGACCGCTGGCGCTGGTTGCGTTCTTCTTCCTGCTCAACCTCATCGTCTGGTGGCTGATTCCGTTTTCCTCGCACTCGGTGGATATCAACCTGCGCGATCTGCCGCCGGCGGCGCGTCGCGGCATCGCCATGGCCACCGGCTTTTTCGGCGTCGCCTTCTGTTTCGGCGCCACCGAGATCTGGTATCAGCTGCAACTCAACGGCAGCGCCGAGGCGTTCTTCGCCAACATGTCGCTGGGCAAGCTGATCATCATGACCCACGCGCACCTGTTCGGGTTCACCACCGCGTTCTTCATCGTCGGCATTCCCTTTTCACTGCAGTTTCCGCACATCAAGGCGTATCAGTGGGTGTTCCCGGTGGGGCTGGCGGCGTCGCTGACCGACGTGATCTCATGGTGGGGCATCAAGTACGTGGCCCCCAGTTTCGAGAACGTGTCCATGTTCTGTGGCGTATTGTTCACCATCAGCTACATGTGGATGCTGATCGGCCTGTTGCGCGTGCTGCTGTTCCCGGACGTGATCTGGGCCAGCGACAAGGATGGCCGCGCGCGCCGCAACGCCCGCAAGACGCAGGAGAGCTGAGCGCGGCCTGCAACGAACGTCCTTTGCCGCTGTCCCAGGCAGACAATTTCAAAACAGTAATACGGAGTCAATCGTCATGAACTACTTTGTCACCGGTGCCACCGGCTTCATCGGCAAATTCCTGCTGGAGCGCCTGCTGGCGCGCGAGGGCGCCGAGGTCTACGTGCTGATCCGCGAATCTTCCGCCGGCAAGTTCAAGGACATGCAGGCGCGCTACGGCGCGGCCGGCAAGCGCCTGCACATGATGGCGGGCGACATCACCACGCCCGGGCTGGTATCGGCGGCGGATTTCAAGAAGCTCAAGGGCAAGGTCGACCATGTGTTCCACCTCGCCGCGGTGTACGACATGAACATGTCGGACGAACAGGGCGACCGCATCAACAACGAGGGCACGCGCAACCTGGTCGCCTTCGTCAACGACCTCGGCGGCGACGTGCGCCTGCACCATGTTTCCAGTGTCGCGGTCGCCGGCGGCAGCTTCAATGGCCGCTTCACCGAAGACATGTTCGACGAGGGCCAGGACACCAGCCACCCGTATTTCCGCAGCAAGTTCCAGTCCGAGGCGATCGTCCGCAACGAGAGCCGGGTACCGTTCCGCATCTACCGTCCGGGCGCGGTGGTCGGCTCCAGCCAGACCGGCGAGATGGACAAGATCGACGGCCCCTACTATTTCTTCAAGACCCTGCAGAAGATCAGCCAGAGCGTGCCGAAATGGCTGCCGCTGCTCGGCATCGAGGGCGGGCGGGTGCCGCTGGCGCCGGTGGATTACGTCGCCGCGGCGCTGGATGCGATCGCGCACAAGGACGGGCTCGACGGCAAATGTTTCCACCTGATCCAGTCGAAGTCGCCGACGGTGGGCGAACTGCTGGAAACCATACTCGAAGCCGCACACGGGCCGGAGTTCGCACGCAAGTTCGAGTTGCCGGCACTGCCGTCGGTGGTGCGCCAGATCACCAGCCGCGTCAGCCGTGGCATTCCGGAGTCGGTGACGAAAAACATCTCGAAGGCGATCGGCGTGCCGGTATCGGTACTCGGCTACGTCAGCAATCGTGCGGTGTTTGACGACAAACACGCGCGTGCGGCGCTCAAGGGCAGCGGCGTATCCTGCCCCGACATCAGGGATTATTGCGACAAGCTCTGGCAGTACTGGGAGTTGCATCTTGACCTGGCGGTGAGCCTGCCGAAAAACGCGACGCGCAAGCTCGCGGGCAAGGTGGTGATCGTGACCGGCGCATCGTCGGGCATCGGCTTCAACGTCGCCAAGAAACTCGGCGCCGCCGGTGCCAAGGTGATTCTCGTCGCACGCACGCGCGAGAAGCTCGAACTGACACAGCAGATCATCGAAAAAGCCGGTGGCGAGGCGCACGTCTATCCCTGCGACCTCAACGATATGAAAGCGATCGACGACTGCGCGCAGGCGGTGCTCAAGGATTTCGGCCACGTCGACATCCTGATCAACAACGCCGGACGCTCGATCCGCCGTGCGGTGATGGAATCGCTGGACCGCTTCCACGATTTCGAGCGCACCATGCAGCTCAATTATTTCGGCGCGGTGCGGATGATGCTCAACCTGCTGCCGAGCATGACCAAGCGCCGTTCGGGTCAGATCGTCAACATCAGTTCGATCGGCGTGCTCGCCAATGCCTCGCGCTTCTCGGCCTACGTCGCCAGCAAGGCGGCGCTGGACGCGTTCTCGCGCTGCCTGTCGAGCGAGGTCAAGAACAAGAACATCGAGATCACCGCGATCTACATGCCGCTGGTACGCACGCCGATGATCGCGCCGACCAAGGTCTACGACTACGTGCCGACCTGGTCGCCGGATCATGCGTCCAATGTCGTGATCAAGGCGCTGATCGAGAAACCCAAGTCGGTCGCTACGCCGCTGGGCACCGCCGCCGCGGTCAGCTATGCGCTGTGGCCCAAGCTCAACGACTACGTGCTGAACAAGGGCTTCAACCTGTTCCCGTCGTCGTCCGCCGCCAAGGGCCGCAAGGAAGGCGAGAAGCCGACGCTGGAGCAGGTGGTGTTCGCCAACGTCTTCCGTAGCGAGTACTGAGTCTGCGAGCTCTGACTCATCAGCAAAACAAAAAAGCCTCGCATTGCGAGGCTTTTTTATTCGCGCCAGTGGCGCTGACTCAAACCTTGCCGGCCAGTGTCTTGCGCCGCGTCGCCACCGAAGCGGCGAGGTCGCGCAGCAGCGCGGCGCTGTCGTCCCAGTTGATGCAGGCGTCGGTGATGCTCTGGCCGTAGACCATCTTGTCGCGCGGGCCGATGTCCTGGCGGCCTTCGACCAGGTTCGATTCGATCATCACGCCGACGATGCGCGCATCGCCACCGGCGATCTGGCTGCCGACGTCGTGGCCGACGACGATCTGGCGGCGGTGCTGCTTGGAGCTGTTGGCGTGCGAGAAATCGATCATCACCTGCGGCCGCAGGCCGGCCTTGTCCAGCGACGCGCAGGCGGCATCGACCGCGCCGGCATCGTAGTTGGTGCCGTGACTGCCGCCGCGCAGGATGATGTGACTGTCGGGGTTGCCGGTGGTCTCGAAAATCGCGATCTCGCCGCTGTTGGTCAGCGACAGGAAACGATGCGGGCTGCGCGCCGACAGCACGGCGTCGACCGCGACCTTGACGCTGCCGTCGGTGCCGTTCTTGAAGCCGACCGGGCACGACAGGCCGGAGGCCATCTCACGGTGCAACTGCGATTCGGTGGTGCGTGCGCCGATCGCGCCCCAGCTCACCAGGTCGGCGAGGTATTGTGGCGTCAGCAGGTCGAGGAATTCGACGCCGGCGGGCAGGCCGCGTTCGTTGAGCGCCAGCAGCAGCTTGCGGCCGGTGCGCAGGCCGCGGTCGATCTCGTAGGTGTCGTTGAGGTCGGGGTCGTTGATCAGGCCTTTCCAGCCGACGGTGGTGCGCGGTTTTTCAAAATAGACGCGCATCACGATCAGCAGGTCGCGGCCCAGCTCCTCGCGCAAAGGCGCGAGACGCGAGGCATATTCGAGCGCGGCATCCGGATTGTGGATGGAACAGGGGCCGACCACCACCAGCAGGCGGTCGTCCTGCCCGGACAGGATCGCCTGGGCTTCGCGACGCGCGCTGCTGACGGTGTCGGCGGCGGCATCGCTGAGCGGAATTTCGGTTTGCACCCGTGCCGGCGTGGAAACGGCGCGGATGGATTTGATTCGCAGATTTTCGGTTACGAGCGTCATGACGGGCAGCAGAAAAAAATGAGCGGCGATGCTAACAGAGCAGACCCGAGTTCGCTAAACTCCGGACGCAGCAGCGGGCCCGTGTGATGGGTATCGGCAGGTCGCCCGGG
>DATMTG010000197.1:0-9280 GCA_035565075.1 Stenotrophobium sp. | reverse complement strand
GATGACCCGTGCCGACGCGCTCCAGCGCAGTCTCGCGGCGCTGCGTTTCTTCCGCGACAGCGATCAGAGCGGCGGTGCGGATGCGACCGGATTCAAAGGCTTCTACTATCATTTTCTCGACATTCAATCGGGTGCTCGTGTCTGGCGATCCGAGCTGTCAATGATCGACACGACGCTACTGATTGCCGGAGCGCTGACCGCGAGCATGTATTTCGCGGCCGATACGCCGGACGAAGTCGAGCTGCGTGAGCTGGTCGACTTTCTGTACCGCCGTATCGACTGGCGCTGGGCGCAGGACGGAGGCGAGACGATCCGGCAGGGCTGGAAGCCCGAATGCGGATTTCTCCATTACGGATGGGAGGGCTATAGCGAGGCTATTTTGCTGTATGTCCTGGCCATGGGATCGCCCACACACCCAATCACGGGCGCTTGCTTCCAGGCGTGGACGTCCACTTATCAGTGGGAAAACCTGTATGACCAAGACTTCCTGTATGCGGGCCCATTGTTCATCCATCATTTTTCACAAGCATGGATTGATTTTCGGGGAATTCGCGACAGCTTCATGCGCGAAAAGCGCTCGGACTATTTCGAGAACAGCCGGCGCGCTGTCTACATCCAGCGCGAGTACGCACAGCGCAATCCACACGAATTTGCCGGCTACGACGAAGGCTGCTGGGGTCTTTCCGCCTGCGATGGCCCCAGCGACGAACAGGCGGAAAGGCCCAACGAATCCCGGCGATTGTTCGGATATGCTGCCCGCGGCGTCCCATACGGACCGGACGACGGCACGGTGTCCATCCCGTCGGTATTGGCATCACTGCCGTTTGCACCCGAGATCGTCCTGGACACAGTGCGCCACATGATGATGCGCTATCCACAGACGCTGACTGAGGGCCGCTTTTGCAGCAGCTTCAACCCGACACTTGCCGACGCCGACGGGCGCCCATGGACTTCCCCGGGTCAGTATGGGCTTGATCAGGGCATTGTGCTCATGATGATCGAGAATCATCGCACCGGTTGGCTCTGGCAGTTGATGCGCGACTGCCCCTGCATCAGGAGCGGCTTGCACCGTGCAGGATTTCGCGGCGCCTGGCTTGAGTCGCCTCACCTATCCGGAGCACGTTGATGTCGTCACCGAGCCTTGTTCCGATAGCGACGTTGCAGGACGCGCATGAGGATGCGCTCCTTGCCAATGTGCATCCTGCCACATGGCAGAACCCGAAACCCGCGGACTGTTACCAACTGGTGATCATCGGCGCGGGGCCCGCCGGCATTGCCGCCGCGGAAGCGGCCGCGGCGCTCGGCGCCCGGGTGGCGCTGATCGAGCGCCACCTGATTGGGGGCACCTGCTTGAATACCGGTTGCGTGCCGTCAAAAACACTCATCCGCACCTCCCGGCTGTATGCCGATATGCACAACGCTACGCACTATGGGGCGAAGGTCCCAGACGATATAGAGGTCGACTTTGCCGCCGTGATGGAGCGCGTGCGGCGCGTGCGCAGCCACCTCAGTCGCGGCGACTCTGCGCGGCGATTGACCCAGATCGGGGTGGATGTGTTCTTCGGCAACGCGCGATTCACCGGTTCCGGTACCTTGGCCGTCAATGATGAAACGCTGTGCTTCAACAAAGCCGCGATTGCGACCGGCGCACGCCCGCATATCCCAGCCATTCCCGGCCTCCGGGAGGCGGACTGCCTGACCAGCGCCGACATTTTCAAGTTGACGGAGCTGCCGCGGCGCCTGCTGGTGATCGGTGGCGGCCCGATCGGCTGCGAACTGGCTCAGGCATTTTGTCGGCTGGGGGCACACGTCACCATCGTGCAGGAGAAACCGCTGTTTCTTGATCGGGAAGAACGCGACGCCGCCCAGATTCTCTCCGACGCGTTCGCACGTGACGGCCTCGAGGTACGACTGAATACCAACGTCGTCGCCGTACGTTTAGAGAATGGGCAAAAGCTGGTCGATCTGATCAGCGACGATTGCCACAACACGATCACGGTCGATGCGATTCTCACCGGCGCCGGCCGTGTGCCGAATGTCGACGGGTTGTACCTGGAAGCTGCCGGCGTCGAGTGCGCGCCGGCCGGTGGCATCCGTGTCGACGATTTTCTGTGCACCAGCAACCCGAATATCTATGCGGCAGGTGACGTTTGCCTGGCGCATCAGTACACCGACACCGCCATCGCGTCGGCACGCATCATGGTCCAGAATGCACTATTTCGCGGACGAGAGCGCCTGAGCGCACTCGTCATTCCATGGTGCACCTTCACGGACCCGGAAATTGCCCATGTGGGACTGTATGTCCGGGAGGCCAATCGGCAGCACATTCCAGTCAAGACCTTTACGATCCCGATGCACGAAGTCGATCGGGCGGTCACCGACAGCCAGGAAGCTGGTTTCGTGAAGATCCACGTCAAGGAGCGCACGGATCAGATTCTCGGAGCGACTATCGTTGCCCGCCACGCAGGCGACATGATCAATGAGATCACCCTAGCGATGGTGGCCGGTATCGGGCTGCGTACGCTGACCAAGGTAATCCACGCCTATCCCACGCAGGCCGAAGCTATCCGGCAGGCGGCTGACGCCTACAACCGCACGCGCGTGGCCCCCCGAATCCGGTCGCGACTGCGTCGCTGGCTGGACAGGAACGCGTGATGAACCCTGCAACGCTCGATCAAACCAACGTCCGATGGGACGGCGTGCCAGATGTCGCAACGCTGCATGATTCAGCCCGTAGGCGAATTCTTGATGCCGCACGCGATGCGATCCGGCAACGGGGCCGCTTCCTGATCGTCGTGGCCGGCGGCAACACGCCACAAACTGTCTACCGCAGGTTGCGCGACGCTGATGCTGACTGGTCACGCTGGTACGTGTATTTCGGCGATGAGCGCTGCGTTCCTGTCGACGATCCCGCACGCAACAGCCGGATGGCGGCCGAGGCATGGCTCGATCATGTTGCCATCCCGAAAACTCAGGTGCATGCGATGCCCGCTGAACTGGGGGCGGGGCCGGCGGCCGATGCCTACGCTAACACACTGCACAATGTCGGACAGTTCGATCTGGTGCTGCTGGGCCTCGGAGAGGATGGTCACACGGCCAGCCTTTTCCCGGACCACGACTGGGGTAGCGCCACGCATGCAGCGGACGTGCTGGCCGTTGCAGACGCGCCCAAGCCGCCACCGCAGCGGGTATCACTGAGCGCCAGGCGCTTGAGCCTCGCCAGAGCAGTCTTGTTCATGGTCACGGGTGAAGCCAAGCATGACGCAGTGGCGCGATGGCACGCCGGAGCCGACATTCCCGCGCGGGCCATTCAACCACCAGATGGCGTCGATGTCCTGATCGAGGCGATGCTGTTGGAAGGTACCGCTCCCGAATGAGGCGGCCACGTCAGTGCATCCTGGCCGTGTTGGGGATGCTTCCGCGATTCCAAGGAAGCGGCGCACCTCAACAATGGTCTCGATTCGCAAGTCTTCCAGCCGACCATAGACTCGTCCAGCTGGCACGTTGAATGGCAGATGGTCCAGATCGTGCGTTCAGGTGCGGGATAGACGGACATCAGGGTCATCGCTCCCGGCATCAGATCTTGTGCAGCGCAGTGCCCTTGTGTATGGCAATGTGCTCGGTCTTGTCACTCTTGATTTCGTATTGCGGAGCTTCAGCGCTCGCGTGGTGCGTGTAGCCTTTGAAATCCGTGTCTTGCGTGTGCACCTTGATGATCCTGCCGCTGACATGCCCGGCTTCCGAATTCCAGCGCACATGATCACCCACCTTGAACTTCGCGGTCATGATTCTTTTGCTCCAGCAGGCCTCATCAAGGCCCTGGCGCGGGCACAGACGTTATCGACGGTGAATCCGTATTCGCGCAGCAGGACTTCGGCTGGCGCAGAAGCGCCGAACCGTTCCACGCCAAGCACATCGCCCTTGTCGCCGACATAGCGGTGCCAGCCCTGGGCCACGCCCAACTCCACGGCCAGACGCGCCGGCACAGACGGCGGCAGCACGGCGTCCCGTTCGGCGCTGGGGAGCGCATCGAACAATTCCCAGCTCGGCATCGATACGCAGCGCACCGCAATGCCCTCCGCCTGCAGGCGCTCGCCCGCCTGCAGGATCAGAGCAACCTCGGAGCCCGTGCCGATGAGGATCAGCGCCGGCTTGCCAGCGGGCGCATCGCTCAATATGTAAGCCCCACGGCGCAGCGCATCGGCCGCCGGGTAGCGCTGTCGATCCAGCGTGGGAAGGTCCTGCCGCGTCAGCACCAGCGCGACCGGGTGGTCTCGCGACTCCAGCGCGACACGCCAGGCCACGGCGGTCTCATTCGCGTCGCAGGGACGAATCACGGTCAGGTTGGGAATGGCGCGCAAGCTGGCAAGCTGCTCCACCGGCTGATGCGTGGGGCCGTCCTCGCCAAGGGCAAGACTGTCGTGGGTAAACACATACACCACCTGCAAATTCATCAATGCCGCCAGGCGTATGGGCGGGCGCATGTAGTCGGAGAAGATCATGAATGTGGACGCGTACGGAACAAAACCGCCGTGTGCGGCCAGTCCGTTGGCAATGGCGCCCATCGCATGTTCGCGCACGCCAAAATGGAGATTGCGGCCCTGGTAGTTCCAACCGCCACCGTCCGCGCCCTGTTCATCCTCACCCGGCGAGGGTGGTGGGTTGAAGTCCCCCAGGCCTTTCAGGGCGGTTTTGGTCGATGGATCCAGATCCGCCGACCCTCCCGAAAGCGCCGGCAGCCGTGGCGCCACCGCATTCATGACCTGGCCACTGGCCACGCGCGTGGCCATGCCTTTGCTGTCAGCCGGAAACACCGGAATATCCGCCGCCCAATTCGGTGCCAGCTCTGCACTGCAGCGGCCATTGAGTTCTCGCGCCAGCTCCGGAAGCGCGCTGGCATAGGCGCGCATGCGCTCGTTCCACGCCGCTTCATCGTGCGCCCCGCGCTCCACGGCTTTGCGGAAGTGCGCCAGCGCCGCGTCGGGCACCAGAAAGTCCGGCTCCGTCGGCCAACCGAGCTTCTCTTTGGTCTTGCGTACATTGTCAGCACCAAGTGCCGAGCCGTGCGACTTGAAGCTGTCCTGCTCGGGCGAGCCATAGCCGAGGTGGGTCCGTACCAGGATCAGCGACGGGCGCGCCGTCTCTGCGCAGGCAGCGCGCAACGCCGCGTCGATCGCAGCCACATCATTGCCATCGGCTACGGTCACCGTATGCCAGCCATAAGCCTCGAATCGGACTGCGCGATCTTCCGAAAAGGTGATGTCGGTCCCGGCAGATAACGTGACGTAGTTGTCGTCGTACAGGCACGTGAGTTTGCCCAGCCGCAGATGGCCGGCCAGCGAAGCCGCTTCTGAGGCCACACCTTCCATCAAGTCGCCATCGCTGACGATGGCCCAGGTCCGATGATCTACCGGCGTGTGTCCTTCACGGTTGTAACGCGCTGCCAGTTGCGCCTCGGCCATCGCCATGCCCACGGCGTTGGCCATGCCCTGCCCAAGCGGCCCGGTGGTGACCTCCACGCCCGGGGTATGGCCACGCTCGGGATGCCCCGGCGCCTTGCTGCCCCACTGGCGAAATTGCTTGATGTCATCCAGTGGCAGGTCATAGCCCGTGACAAACAACAGGCTGTACAGCAGCGCCGAACCATGCCCCGCCGACAACACAAAGCGGTCACGATCGGGCCAGTGAGGATTGTGGGGGTTGTACTTGAGGTAGCGAGTCCACAGCACATAGGCCATGGGGGCTGCGCCCAAGGGCAGCCCGGGATGGCCGCTGTCCGCCTTTTGCACCATATCCACGGACAAAAAACGCAGGGTGTTGATGCACTGCTGGTCGAGTTGGTCTGTCATGCTAAATCCTAGTGGTTGCGACCCAGCGGATGCGTCAATGCCGCGCCAGCGCGGTATCAACCATCTTTTGCGCCTGCTGCAGGATCAGGTGCAGGTGATCCTTGTCCTTGAAGCTCTCCGCGTAGATTTTGTAAATGTCTTCGGTGCCGGATGGTCGCGCAGCGAACCAGCCGCTGGCCGCAACGACCTTGATCCCGCCAATGGCCGCCTGGTTGCCGGGGGCGCGGTCGAAAACCCCCTCGATCTTTTCGCCGGCCAGCTCGGTGCTATCGACCTGCTCAGGCGACAGCTTGGCCAGCGCCGCCTTTTGTTCGGAGGTCGCGGGCGCCTCAACCCGATCGGCCACCACCTCACCCAATTCGCGAGCGAGGTTTCCATAAAGCTCGCCAGGATCGCGGCCTTGGCGTGCGGTGAGCTCCGCCGACAGCAACGCCGGCACGATACCGTCCTTGTCGGTAGTCCACACCGCGCCATCCCGGCGCAGGAACGCCGCACCGGCGCTTTCCTCGCCACCGAAACCGAGTGAGCCGTCAAACAGTCCGTCGACGAACCATTTGAAGCCGACCGGTACCTCGTAGAGCTGGCGCCCCAGTCGTTTGGCCACGCGGTCGATCATGGATGTACTGACCACGGTTTTGCCCACGGCCGCCTGCTGGTTCCATTGCGGCCGATGCTGGAATAAGTAATCGATCAGCACCGACAGGTAGTGGTTGGGCTCCATCAGGCCGCTGCTTCGCGTCACGATGCCGTGCCGGTCGTGGTCCGTGTCACACGCAACGGCAACGTCGTATTGCGCTTTCAGCCCGATCAGCCGCTGCATCGCGTAGCAGGAAGAGGGATCCATGCGAATCTGTCCATCCCAGTCCACGCTCATGAAGGCAAACTGTGGATCGACTTCTTTGCTGACCACGGTCAAATCCAGTTTGTAGCGCTCGGCAATCGGCGCCCAGTAGTGCACGCCGGCACCGCCCAGCGGATCGACGCCCAGATGAATGCCAGCGCCGCGAATCACGTCGAAATCGACGATGTTGCTCAGGTCGGCGACATACGTGTTGAGATAATCGTGCGCGTGTGTGGTCGCGGCCTTGCGCGCCTGCGCCAAGGGCATCCGCTTGACGCCCTTCAGACCGGATTCAAGCAGCGCGTTGGCGCGATTCTGGATCCAGCCGGTGACGCCGGTGCCGGCCGGGCCGCCATTGGGCGGGTTGTACTTGAAGCCGCCGTTGTCCGGTGGGTTGTGAGACGGCGTGATGACGATGCCATCGGCCAGACCCGTCGTTCGACCCCGGTTGTAAACCAGGATGGCGTGAGAGATGGCCGGCGTCGGAGTGAATTCCCCGCCGGTCGCGACCATCGTGTCCACCCCGTTGGCGGCCAACACTTCCAGCGCACTGTCCAATGCCGGCTTTGACAGCGCATGGGTGTCGATGCCGACATACAGCGGGCCATTGATACTCTGGCCCTTTCGGTATTCACAGATGGCCTGACTGATCGCCAGCACATGCCACTCATTGAAACTGGTCTCCAAGGAGGAGCCGCGATGACCCGAGGTGCCAAACGCCACACGCTGTGCAGCCACGGAAGGATCGGGGACCCCCGTGTAATAGGCTGCGACGAGCTTGGACACGTTCACCAGCAGCGCGGCCGGAGCCGGCTTGCCGGCCAACGGACTGATCTTCATGGTGCGCCTCCGTTCGCTATCTTTTTTGTATCACCTTGTGTATATCTGGCAAGGGATTGACGCGCTTTTTCATAGATTTCTACCCATTCACCGTAACGTTTGGCGATATGGGATACCGCATCCTGTCGCGTGAGTGCCTTAGCTTCGAAACCCGCCACCGCATCCCAGAAAGTCGTGCGCCCGACCGCAAAGCCAATGAACCCGGAAACGGACGCTGCCGTCTGGAGCCAGTGGATTACTCTTGCCTCATCAGCCCCACGCCCCAGCACGATGCAGCCGATATCACCCCGGCCACCACGCTGTGCCGTCTCGACAATCTTTTCGCAGTCTTCACGTAGCTCCAGCCCTTCGATCTTCCACACGTCGGGTTCGACGCCCGCGTCCTGCAGGGTGCGGATGGTCTGGCGCATCAATTCGGGGCGAAGCTGCAAGTCGTACGCATTCCCGTCTGTCGCCAGGCGCGACGTCTGTGCCTGGGTGGCTGGCACCAGCAACTCGAACATGAAGCGCTGGCCCACCGAGCGGCAGTGCTCCGAGAGTCGCCTGAGTCGGGCCGTCTTGCGCTGATTGAGCGCCGCATCGCCTTCCGGGTTGTAACGCACCAGCACCTTGGCGAAGGTCGGGTTAAAGGTTTCGAGGTGCGCCGCAAACGCGTCGCCATATTCGAATTCGAACTCGTCCGAACCACTCTTTTCCACCGAGAGGGCCGTGACGTAACATCTAGCGCCGGCATCGCGCAGAATGTCGGATCCGAATTCTTCGTCTACCAGAATGCCGCCAGCGCCGGGGGGCACCTTGCCAGCGAGCGCCTGCCGGAATCCGTCATAGATGAGGCGCTTGCTGCGAGCCACCTTGGCGTGGTCATCCGCCGTCAGCGGCTCCTTCAGGTGAAACATGCCGCTAAGATAGGAACCACGATGATCGAATGGCAACAGGTAGAGCGGTTTCGTATAGCCAGACCTCATGGTGATTCCTTGCGGAGCCGGCGATAACGCCGGATCAATGCGTTGGTGGAGCGGTCGTGCGAGAGTTTCTGCTCGCCCGCGTCTTCGAGCTCGGGAATGATGCGCTGTGCCAGAACTTTGCCAAGTTCAACGCCCCACTGATCGAACGAATCGATTTGCCAGATCACTCCTTGCGTGAAGACACTGTGTTCGTACAGCGCGACGAGCTGGCCCAGTACCTGCGGTGTCAGACGTATCGCCAAAATGGTATTGGTCGGGCGGTTGCCTTCGAAGACACGGTGCGGCACCAGCCACGCCGGCGTCCCTTCGGCCTCGACCTGCTCTTTCGTCTTGCCGAATGCCAGCGCTTCGGTCTGTGCGAGCAGGTTGGCGAGCAACAGGTCGTGATGACGCCCCAGTGGGTTCAGTGACTGGCAAAACCCGATGAAGTCGCAGGGCACCAGCCGCGTTCCCTGGTGGATGAGTTGATAGAACGAATGCTGGCCGTTGGTGCCGGGCTCGCCCCAGTAGATCGGCCCGGTCGAGACCCCGACCGGGGTCCCCTCCAGCGTCACGTGCTTGCCGTTACTCTCCATCGTCAGTTGCTGAAGATACGCCGGAAAACGCTTGAGGTAGTGTTCATACGGCAACACGGCAACGGTCTCGGCCCCCAGAAAATTGTTGTTCCAGATTGCAAGCAGGCCCATCAGCACCGGCAGGTTGCGTTCGAACGGCGTGCTGCGAAAATGCTGGTCCATGGCGTGGAAGCCGGACAGCATGGCGTCGAAGTTTTCCGCGCCAATGGC
>DATMTG010000196.1:0-3745 GCA_035565075.1 Stenotrophobium sp. | reverse complement strand
CAGGCCGCGCGCAGGAACCGAACCCGCTGCCGAATCGAAAAAGCCCGCGACAGCGGGCTTTTTTTTGCAGGCTACGGCAGTGGGTGCTCGCGTAAAAAAGTATACATCCTGCTGTTCCAGGTCAGCGGCCAGCGAAGGTGGTTCACGGCACCCACTGAACCCAGCGCACCGCCGGCATCGGTCGGCGCGACAGTCTGGTCGGCGCAGGAGGCGTCGCAGGCCTGCACCGGGTTGAACAGCTCATCGATGATCACCGGGTTCTGCACCAGCTTCGGATAAAGCTTCGCCAGCGTCTGGTGGAACCTGGTGCCGGTCTGGCAGATGCCGATGATGTCGCACTGGTTGTGGATATCCATCAGCGGCGTCAGCGCGGTCGCGAACGGCGTCTGCGCACCGGGATCGGCGACGTCGCTGAACGGATCGGGCGATGAATACACCGCCGCCGCCGCGATGCCGGGCGTATTGAGCGCATAGAGCTGCGCCATTGCCGCACCGTTGGACCAGCCGGACAGGTAAATGCGCCTGGGATCGACGATGCCCATGTCCTTGACCGCCGCGATGAAATGATCGATCGCCGCCACATCCACGTTGAGATCGGGACTGCTGCGGTCGAGGTTGCGATACCAGTTGTCCCAGCCGACGCCGGTGTCGTCGGGAAACGGGTAGTAGTGCTTGGTGTCGCGCCCTTCCGGCATCAGCAGGATGAAGCCCTTGCGCGCGGGATCGCCGGTGAGGTCGGCGCTGGTGGCATCGGTGATGAAGCCGGTCAGCGGCGCGGTCTTGTCGGCCGAGAACAGCGAGGGATTCAGGTACACCAGCAGCGGCAGCGGATGCTGCGCGCTGGCGCTGGCGGCGTTGATCAGGCAGGCGTTGCGCGCCTCGCCGGAGGGATCGGTCCAGTTGAGAATGCTGCCGCCTTCCAGCTGGCACAGGTCGATCATACTCTGCAGGCCGTCCAGCGAACGGGTGCTCTGCGCCGGCGCGTCGCCGTAGCTGGACGGCGCACCCAGCGGCACGCCGCCGGTGGCGGGGCTCTCGGAACCGCTGCAACCGGCCAGCAGCAGCGCCGCCGACGCCAGCGCGATCAGACTCCGACGCCGCATATCGCCTCTCCTATACCGGTTCCAGTTGCGCCGCCTTCTCCCGCGCCACGATCTCGAACTCGAGCTGGCCATCCTTCACCGTCACGGTGACGCTGCCGCCGTTGGCCAGCTTGCCGAACAGCAGTTCCTCGGCCAGCGGGCGCTTGAGGTTTTCCTGGATCACGCGCGCCATCGGCCTGGCGCCCATGCGCAGGTCATAGCCATGTTCGGCGATCCAGGCCTTGGCGTCGTCCTCGATGTTCAGCTGCACATGCTTGGCGCCCAGCTGCTCTTCGAGCTGCATCAGGAACTTGTCGACGACGCGCGCGATCTCGGGCTTGCCCAGCGGAGCAAACGCGACGATGGCGTCGAGGCGGTTGCGGAACTCGGGCGTGAACATGCGGCGGATCACTTCCAGCGCATCGGTCGTGTGGTTGTGGTCGATCAGCCCCATGCTGCGGCGTGCCGATTCCTCGGCGCCGGCATTGGTGGTCATCACCAGGATCACGTTGCGGAAATCGGCGGCGCGGCCGTTGTTGTCGGTCAGCGTGCCGTGGTCCATGACCTGCAGCAGCAGGTTGAACACGTCGGGGTGCGCCTTCTCGATTTCGTCGAGCAGCACCACGCAATGCGGGTGCTTGATCACGCTCTCGGTCAGCAGTCCGCCCTGGTCGAAGCCGACATAACCCGGCGGCGCGCCGATCAGGCGGCTCACCGTGTGCCGCTCCATGTACTCGGACATGTCGAAGCGGATCAGCTCGATGCCCAGCTGCTGCGCCAGCTGCCGCGTGACTTCGGTCTTGCCGACGCCGGTCGGGCCTGCGAGCAGGAAATTGCCGATCGGCTTGTCTGGGCTGCCCAGTCCCGAGCGCGACAGCTTGATGCAGGAAGCCAGCTGCTCGATGGCCTTGTCCTGGCCGAAGATCGTCAGCTTGAGATCGCGCTCCAGCGTCGCCAGACGATCGCGGTCGTTGCTGGTCACGCTCTTGGGCGGGATGCGCGCGATCTTGGCCACGGTTTCCTCGATGTCGCGCACCTGCACCGTCTTGCGACGGCGCGATTCGGGCAGCAGGCGCAGGCGCGCCGCGGCCTCGTCGATGACGTCGATCGCCTTGTCCGGCAGATGACGGTCGGTGATGTGCCGCTCCGACAGTTCCACCGCCGAGCGCAGCGCGCCGCGGGTGTACTGCACCTGGTGATGCTCCTCGAAGCGCGCGCGCAGGCCTTCGAGGATCTTGACCGTTTCCTCGACGCTGGGCTCGGGTACGTCGATCTTCTGGAAGCGGCGCGCCAGCGCACGGTCCTTCTCGAAGATGCCGCGGTATTCCTGGTAGGTGGTCGAACCGATGCAGCGCAGCCCGCCCGAGGCCAGCAGCGGCTTCAGCAGGTTGGACGCGTCCATCACGCCGCCGCTGGCGGCGCCGGCACCGATGATCATGTGGATTTCGTCGATGAAGACGATCGCGCCCGGCGTCGCCTGCAACTGCGTCATCACTGCCTTGAAGCGCTTCTCGAAATCGCCGCGATACTTGGTGCCGGCGATCAGCGCGCCGAGGTCGAGGCTGAACACGATGCCCTCGGTCAGCATCTCCGGCACGCGGTCCTCGACGATCAGCCATGCCAGCCCTTCGGCGATGGCGGTCTTGCCGACGCCGGCCTCACCGACCAGCAACGGATTGTTCTTGCGCCGGCGGCACAGCGTCTGCATCACGCGCTCGATCTCGTTGTCGCGGCCGATCAGCGGATCGATCAGGCCCTTGGCCGCGCGCTCGTTGAGATTGACCGCGTACAACTCCAGCGCGCTCTTCTGCGACTCGCCGGCACTGGTGGTTTCTTCCTTGTCCTCGGCGTCGGCCGCGGGTTGCGGCGCGGCGCCGTTCTTGGCGATGCCGTGAGAGATGAAATTGACCACGTCCAGCCGCGTCACGCCCTGCTCGCCGAGCAGGTACACCGCGTGCGTGTCCTTCTCGGCGAACATCGCCACCAGCACGTTGAGCGTCGTCACCTGTTTGCGGCCCGCGGCCTGTACATGGTAGATCGCGCGCTGCAGCACGCGCTGGAACGACAGCGTCGGCTGCACTTCGCGGCGGTCGCCTTCAGCCACCGACTGGATGTTGTCGTGAATGTATTCGCGCAGTTCGCGCTCGAGCTTTTCCATGTCGGCGCCGGCGGCGGTCAGGGCCTCGGAGACGTTGGCGTCGGACAGCAGCGCCAGCAGCAGGTGCTCGACCGTCAGCAGGTCGTGTCCCTCCATGCGCGCCGTGACGAATGCCGCGTCGAGCGCTTTCTGCAGTTCTTCGCTGAGCATCAGGCTTTCTCCATGACCGTTAACAATGGATGCTGGTGTTTGCGCGCGTAGGCGTTGACCTGCGCGGTCTTGGTCTCCGCGATCTCGACCGGAAAAATCCCGGCGACGCCGCGGCCCTTGGTATGAATCTCCAGCATGATCTGCACCGCCGCCTCGCGTTGATGACGAAAAAACTGCTGCAATATCTGGACCACGAAATCCATCGGCGTGTAGTCGTCATTGACCAGCACCACCTTGTACAAAGGCGGACGCTTCAGCCGAGGCCTCGCTTCTTCGACCACCAGCCCGTGATTCTGTTCGTGTTGCTTGTCGCTCATGAATCCAGTGTACCCAAATACGACCCGTTTCCGCCCAT
>DATMTG010000195.1:0-15036 GCA_035565075.1 Stenotrophobium sp. | reverse complement strand
AATAAACTGCGCGCCTTGCAACATTTCACGCCGGGTTAGCTCAGTTGGTAGAGCACCTGATTTGTAATCAGGGGGTCGCAGGTTCGAGTCCTGTTCCCGGCACCACCCCTAGTCGGGATTCCTATGCTTCTGACACTGCGTGACGTGAGCCTGCGTCTGGGCACAACCGTGCTGCTCGACAAGGCTGGCTTCAGCATCGAGCGTGGCGAGCGGGTGTGCCTGATCGGCCGCAACGGCATGGGCAAGTCGACGCTGCTGAAACTGATCGCCGGCGAACAGAAGCCGGACGATGGCGAAATCATCCGCGCGCAGAATCTCAAACTGGCGACGCTGGTGCAGGATGTGCCGGCCACCATCAGCGGCAGCGTCTACGATGTCGTCGCGCTCGGTCTGGGCGCGACCGGCCGGCTGGTGGCGGAGTATCACCACCTGCTGGAGCAGCCCGATCCGGACATGAAGAAGATGGGCCGGCTGCACGAGCAGATGGAGGCCCAGGACGGCTGGAACCTGGAGAGCCGCGTGCAGGAGACGGTCACGCGTCTCGACCTGCCGGGCGATGCGCTGTTCAGCAGCCTTTCCGGCGGCCTCAAGCGTCGCGTGCTGCTGGCGCAGGCGCTGGTCTCGCAGCCCGACCTGCTGATGCTGGACGAACCGACCAACCATCTCGATATCGCCAGCATCACCTGGCTGGAAGAATTCCTGAAAGCCTGGGGTGGCGCGATCCTGTTCGTGACGCACGACCGTGCGTTCCTGCGCAATCTGGCGACGCGCATCCTGGAACTCGACCGCGGCTGGCTGACCAGCTGGCCCGGCGATTACGAAAATTTCCTGCGTCGCCGCGAGGAGCGCCTGCACGCCGAGTCGCAGGAGCGTGCGCTGTTCGACAAGCGCCTGGCGCAGGAAGAAAAGTGGATCCGCAAGGGCATCGAGGCGCGTCGCACGCGCGACATGGGTCGTGTAAAACGATTGATGGAAGCGCGCCGGATTTACAGCGAGCGGCGCAATCAGCCGGGTCAGGCGCGCATGCTGGTGCAGGAGGCCGAGCGCAGCGGCAAGCTGGTGGCCGAGGCCGAAAATGTGGGGTACGCCTATCCGGGCTCCGACACGCCGACGATCCGCAACCTTACGGCGGCGGTGTTGCGTGGCGACAAGCTCGGCATCATCGGCCCCAACGGCGCCGGCAAGACCACGCTGATCAATCTGCTGCTGGGCAAGCTTGAGCCGACCTCCGGCCAGCTCAAGCTCGGCTCCAAGCTCGAAGTGGCCTATTTCGACCAGTTGCGCGGCGCCTTGAAGGAAGAGATGTCGGTGCTCGACAACGTCGCCGAGGGCAAGGATTACGTGCAGATCGGCGAACAGCGCAAGCACGTCATCGGCTATCTGCAGGAGTTCCTGTTCACGCCGGACCGCGCGCGCAGCCCGGTCAAGTCCCTGTCCGGCGGCGAGCGCAACCGCCTGATGCTGGCCAAGCTGTTCGCCAAGCCGTCGAACCTGCTGGTGCTCGACGAGCCGACCAACGATCTCGACGTCGAGACGCTCGAACTGCTGGAAGAACTGCTGCTGGACTATTCCGGCACGGTGCTGCTGGTGTCGCACGACCGCGCGTTTCTCAATAATGTCGTCGCGCGCTGTTTCGTGTTCGAAGGCCAGGGGCGCATCAATGAATATGTCGGCGGATACGACGACTGGCTGCGTCAGCGGCCGGCGACTGTCGATGCGCCGGCACCCCGGCGCGTGGTGATTCCTTCGTTGCCGGATGCGCCAGCGCCGCTGCCGATGTCGGCGAGCAAGCTCGGTGCCAGGGACAAGCGCGAGCTCGATGCCCTGCCAGCGAAGCTTGAAAAACTCGAGTCCGAGCTGGCCGCACTGGCCGCGCAGATGAGCGCGCCGGAGTTCTTCCGCCAGGACAGCGGCGCCACGGTAGCGGTGCAGAAGCGTGCGGCGGCAGTTGCTGCCGAACTGGCTGCGGCGTATGCGCGCTGGGAAGAACTCGAGGCGCTGCGCGGGCGCTAGAAACCAGAAACCCCGGACGCGTCAGCGCACCATCATCACGCCGATGCCGACACGGGTAATGGCGTGGTTGTAGTCGATCAGGCTTTCGCCGTAGCCGCTGAAGAAGTTGATGCAGTAAAACAGCGAGCCATCGTTAGACGGGATGCTGTAGTTGAAGGCGACCGAGCCCTTGCCGGTGGCCGGGTTGTCGCGGATCGTCAGGTGCGCCAGCTGGTCATGGAAAAACTGCCGCTCCACCTGGAACTCGGCGTGGCCGAGATAGCGCTGGATGTCCGGGTTGTCGTCGCCCTCGGCATCGGTGGGGCTGGTCTTGGCCTTTTCCGGCAGCCGGTACCAGAATTTCAGATAGACCATATATTTGCCCTTGGCCTGGAACGGCGCGATGTAGATGCGGTTCCAGCTGCGCGAGTCGGGCAGGCCCATGCCGTTGGATTCATGCTCGAAGCCGAGGTCGGCGCCCCAGTGGTTGATCCAG
Source organism: Stenotrophobium sp. (assembly GCA_035565075.1). Lineage (GTDB taxonomy): Bacteria > Pseudomonadota > Gammaproteobacteria > Nevskiales > Nevskiaceae > Stenotrophobium. The sequence continues at coordinate 12,548 of DATMTG010000195.1, read as the reverse complement.
CTGAACGCGGGCGTCCAGCGGTAGAACAGCTCCGGGTTGTAATCGGTCTCGCGGAATGGCGAGGACTCCTTCTTGTCGTAAAGCTGCCAGAAGGATTTTTGCGTATAGGCAAAATAGAACTGGGTGTGGAACAGTTTCTGCTTGGCGCTGATCTGGAACTCGACCTCGGTATGGCGCCCGTCGTATGCGGAACTGTAGGTGTAGGGCAGCACGAACATCGGCTTGTGGGTGGACAGGCCGTTGTCGACGCTGACGATGGAATAGGTTTCCGGGTTCGAGTGGAAATTTTCGAAGTAATTGGCGAAGAGGCTCGTGGAAGGTTTCGCCGGGGCGACGGGTTCGGCGGTCGACGGGCTCGCCGCCGCGGGAGCGGTTTCCGGCGGATTTGCGACGATCGGCTGATCCGGCAGCGACGAGTCGCCGGCATGGGCGGCGGCGAGCGGACACGACGCGGCCAGCAGCAGGACGAGCGGCAGGGCTTTCATGTGTCCTCTCCGGCGGCGGCGGAAGGACCCTGCCGGCGCCAATAAAAATGCCCGCTGAGCGGGCATGGAATGTGGGTTTTCGCGAACGGAGACTTCAGGCCAGTGCGTCCACGTAGGGTTTCATCACGCGCTCGACGCGGCACAGCTTGGCGAAATGCCAGAGTTTCTTCATGTTGACGCTGCGTTCGCCCATCGCGGTGCGCAAGGCATCCACGGCAATGTGCGGGCCGATCTTGTTGCGGAACTTGAACAGGTCGGCGAGCGTTTTTTCCAGGCTGTAGATTTTGACTTTTACATTCTCGATGGCGTGGGTCTCGACGCCGTCGGTGAATGCCGGGCCGCCCAGGCGGGCGACGCGGACTTCGGGATAGTCGACGCGCGGGCGCGCCGCGCGCCGCTCGATGGCGACGAACACTTCATTGGCCGACTGCGTGCCGATGCCGTGATAGGCCAGTGCGGATTGCAGGCACACGACGCCATTGGGGACTGCGCGGCCGATGATCGCAAGCGACAGGCTGGGCGACAGCGTCGAATCGGCCAGCACATAACTGCCGCGCCCGACTTTCTTGATCGTGCCCTTGTCACACAGGCGACGCAGATATTCGGCCTGAATGCCTTGCGGCACCAGATCCTTTGGACGCAACACGCCTAGCTTTTGCGCTAGATCGATGATGCGTTCGGATTTGCTTTGTTCGTCCATGTGTGACCAAGCCTAGATAGAAGCCTAGATGTGTGTATATTTAAGAACAATTTTCCAGGCTTTGCAAGTGTTTTCATGTTTGTGTTTTACATCATGAAGTTAGCGCAAGTTATTGCCAATAATGCAATTACAGCTGATGACGCTGCCTGTCGTCCTGCGCCAGAATAGCCCCATGCTTCTGGACATCACCATCTTTCTCGCGGCGGCCGTGTTGTTCGTGCCGATCTTTCGTCGTCTGGGCTTCGGTGCAGTGCTCGGCTACCTGGCAGCGGGCATCGTGATCGGGCCCTGGGGCTGCGGATTGATCCGTGATGTCGCCAGCATCTACCAGGCTTCCGAGCTGGGCATCGTCCTGCTGCTCTTTATCATCGGGCTGGAATTGCAGCCTTCGCGGCTGTGGACCTTGCGCCGCACGGTGTTTGGCCTGGGTGCCACGCAGGTGGCGGCCACGGCGGTGCTGCTGGCTGCCGCGGTGCATCTTTATGGACTGAATCCTGCGGCGGCATTGGTGGTTGGTTTCGGCCTGGCGATGTCGTCGACGGCGTTCGTGCTGCAAATGCTGTCGGAGCGCAAGGAAATTGCCACCCGGCAGGGGCGCGCCGCGTTTGCGGTGCTCCTGTTCCAGGATATCAGTGTGATTCCCTTCATGGCCCTGATCCCGCTGCTGGCGATGCAGGTGGCGCAGGCCGGCGGCACCAGTCCCTGGATCAAGACGGCGGAAACGCTGGCCGTGTTTGCGCTGGTGGTGTTTGGCGGCCGCTATGCGGTGCGCCCGCTGTTCCGGGCATTGGCGATGTCACAAGTGCCGGAAATCTTTACCGCCGCCGCACTACTCATTGTATTGGGGACGGCAATGGCGATGGCTGCGGTGGGGCTGTCGATGTCGCTGGGGGCGTTTCTGGCCGGCGTCTTGCTGGCGGATTCCGAATACAGGCATGAGTTGCAGGCCGATATCGAGCCGTTCAAGGGCCTGCTGCTGGGATTGTTCTTCATGGCTATCGGCATGACCGCCAACCTCGGCTTGCTGCTGCATCACCCGCTGCTGGTGCTGGAACTGACGGTGGCGCTGCTGCTGCTGAAGGCGCTGGTGCTCTACGGCGTGGGCCGTCTTGCGCGGCTGCCGCCGGGCGCCGCTGCCGCGCTGGCCTGTGCCTTGCCGCAGGGCGGCGAATTTGCCTTCGTGCTGTTCGGGGTGGCGGTGACCGCGGGCGTCATCACCGCGGCCCAGAATGAAATGCTGGTGGTCGTCATCACCTTGTCGATGATCGTGACGCCGCTGCTGTATGCCGTACAGGTCAGGTTCCGGCGCCAGGAAGCGCCGCCGCCCTACGACACCATCGATGCGCCCGAGAATGATGTGATCATCGCCGGGTTCGGGCCTTTCGGCCAGATCGTCGGCCGCATGCTGCGGGTCAAGAAGATCCGTTACACGGTGCTGGAAAAAGATCCCTCGCAGGTCGATTTCGTGCGCCGGTTCGGCACGCGCGTGTATTACGGCGACGCCGGCCGCATCGAGATGCTGCGGGCCGCACACGCCGACAAGGCGCGCATTTTCGTGCTGACCATCCCCGAGGAGGAAGCGAGCCTGCACATCGCGACCACCGTGCGCCGGCATTTTCCGCAATTGCGCATCTTCGCGGTGGCGCGTACCCGCCACCATGCACTGCGCCTGATGGACATGGGCATCGCCGATGTCATCCGGCGCAGCTATTACTCCAGCCTGGAAATGGCGCGCGAGTTGCTGCAGGCCGTCGGCGAAACAGAGCCTGCGGCGCGGCGGGCGGTCGAGGTGTTCCGCGAAACGGACCAGCGGACGCTGCTGAGCCAGCGGGCGGTGTTTCACGATGAGCAGGCGATGATGCAGAGTGCGCAGGATGCGGCGCGTGAGCTCGAGCAGCTGTTCGAGGCCGACCATGACGCCGGGTCCGGCGCCGCACAAGAATCATCGTCCGGGCTTTCAAAGGCGCTCTGACTGGGCCAACATCCGCCGATGGATATCACTCCGCACGTGCTGGTTGCGCTGGTGGCCCTGGGCATGGGCCTGGCATTCCTGTCGGCCGACCGCCATTCGGCGACATCGCGTGCGCTGGCGGCGGGGCTGGGGCTGATCGGCGTTTCCATCTTTCTCGATGTCAGCTTCATCCGGGATGTGGCGCATGCGCCCGCGTGGTCCGGCTGGCTGGCGCTGCCGGAGGCGCTGGCCATGATCTGCATGCTGGAATGGCTGCTGCGCGTGCGCCGCACCGTGCCGATGGCCGCGGACATGGACGGCACGTTTGGCGACCGCGTCCTGCGTATCGGCCAGTTGTCCGCTGCGCTGTACGCCATTTTTGCGCTGATCTGGCCGGAACTGCGTGTCGAGCAGTTCGTGCGTGCCGCCGATACGCCGGGGGCTTTCGAGCGTTGGGGCTTCTGGCTGTTCGCCGTGCCGATACTGGTGGCCATGTTCAATGGCCTGGTCGGTATTCTCCTGCTGCTCAATCGCCGGCCGGATCGTGCCGAAACCATCCGCGTGCTGGCGATGGCCGCGTCGACGCCGTTCCTGCTCGCCGGCCTGATCCTGCCCCTGCGGGTGTCGGCGATCTGCGTGGTGCTGGGCGAGATCATCTTCCTGATCGGCTCGGTGCACTACCATGTGCTGCAGGGTCAGCGCGGCCAGTTCATGTCGCGATTCCTGTCGCCGCAGGTGGCGAAGCTGGTCAACGAACGCGGCCTCGCCAGCGCCATGCAGGAAAACCATCTGGAGGTCACGGTGGTGTGCTGCGACCTGCGCGGCTTTACGCCCTATGCGCAGGCGCACGAATCGGCGCGGGTCCTGCAGATCCTGCGCGAATACTATGACGCGGTCGGCAACATCGTGGCCGACTTCAGTGCCACCATCAAGGATTTCGCGGGTGACGGCGTGCTGATCCTGGTCGGTGCGCCATTGCCGGTTCCCAACCCTGCGGGGCGTGCACTGGAGATGGCGCAGCGAATCCGCGCCGAGGTCGGCGGGCTGGCGTCGAGGTGGAGTTCGCGCGCACATCCCCTGGGCGTCGGCATCGGCGTGGCCAGCGGCCTGGTCACGGTCGGGGTGATCGGCTCGGCTTCGCGGCTGGAGTACACCGCCGTCGGTTCGGCGGTCAACCTGGCTTCGCGTCTTTGCGAGCAGGCCGCCGACCAGGAGATCCTGGTCGACCGGCAGACCGTCGAGCAGGCCGGAGTCGGGCACCTGCAGGCGCGTTCGCCCTTGCAGATCAAGGGCTTCGACGCCGCGGTCGGCCATTACGCGGTTCCGGGGGCGATATCCGCCGGCGGCGGCGAGACCATGCAGGCAGCGTCGTAGGCGTACGCCGACAGATTGAGGAAAAATCCTACAGACTCCTTTAATACAACACCTTAGCCTGACCGGATAAGAAAGAAGGTTAGGGTGGGACCATGCACGAAATCATTGCGATTGCGAACGATTTCATCTCGCGCGGGCAGCGGGAAGGGCTGCGCGACCTGAATGCGTTCAAGCTGCATACGCTGGTGTACCTGGTTTATTGTTACTGGATGGTGCGCGGGGATGCGCCTGAAATTCGCGTGTATGCCAGCCGCGAAGGCGTTTTCCTGCCGGAACTGCGCGAGCACGGTTGCTGGGGCAGCAAGCGTGTGGCCAACCCGATCAGCCTGCTCGAAGAGTCCGACGCGACGCCCGTTCCGTTGCTGCGCGAAACGATCCCGCGACTGGCCGCGGACCATGCCGCCCGCCATCTGATGGACTGGGTCTGGAACACCTATCGCCGGCGCAGCGCCTACGACCTGGGCGTACAGGTGCGCGAACACGGCTCTCCCTGGGACCAGGTCTGGAATCATCCTTCACGCAACGGTGGCGAGTCCTGCGAGATTCCGCAGGAAATCCTGCGCCGCTGGTTTGCCGACGTCATCCAGCAGCGGCTGGGTGCCGTCCGGCCGGCAGTGGCAATGCCCTCGGCAATGCCGCAGCCGATCGCCACCTGAGCCGCAGGCTCGGCCGGGCTTCAGGCCCGAAAATCCATTTCGTCCTTCCGGGCCTGACAGTAGCGCGGGTCCGGCGTCGCCATGCGCGACGGCCGTGATTAAGGCACGCTTTGCCTTTATGCTTGTCCAACTGGCGAGTCCCCCAAACCTGCATCCGTGGAGCCCATCATGCTGAGAAAATTACTGATCGTCCTGCTGCCGCTGGCCACCGCCGGCTGTCTGGGATCGTCCGCAACCGTGGTCAGTTCCTCCAATGGCCCCACCATCGGTCAGGCCCAGGCCGCGCCTTACAACGGCCCCAAGGAGCGCATCGCCGTCACCAGCTTCGATTACCGCGCCGGCCAGCGTTCCGGCGAGATCGGCCAGGGCATGACCGACATGCTGACCGACGCGCTGTTCAACACCAACCGCTTCATCGTGCTGGAGCGCGACCGGCTCAGCGATGTCACGGCCGAGCAGGATCTGTCCAACTCCAGCCGCTTCAAGAAGGACACTGCCGCCCCGATCGGACAGCTCGAAGGCGCGCAACTGATCGTGCACGGTGCCATCACCCAGTTTGAACCCAACTGCAAGGGCGGGTCGATCATCCTGGCCTCTGCGAAGCAGGCCTGTGTCGCCATCAACCTGCGCATCATCGATGCCGCCACCGGCCGCGTCGTCAACGCCACCACGGTGCAGGGCACCTCCAGCAGCGGCAGCGTCGGGCTGATCTTCTCCGGCGGCTCGCTGCCGATTGGACTGGGCGCCTACAGCCACACGCCGATGGAGCAGGCGATCCGCCAGTGCATCGAGTCGGCGGTCAACTACATCGTCGCCAACAAGATGTGATCGCAGGGATCGAACGGCGCTTGCGCATGAACGCGCTGCGGCAGCTTTTGGTGCTGTCCGGCGCGGTGTTGCTGTGCGCCTGTTCCAGCACGCCGCAGGTGATCAGCGGCAGCGGCGGCGCCAGCATCAGCCAATCGCAGGAGCGTGCCGCCACCGACCTGCCGCGTATCGCGGTGGGCGCCATCATCGACAAGACCAATCCCGCCAGCGACAAATCCATCGCGCGTCAGCTGATGCTGGTCAATGCCCTGCATCCGGATGACCCCGTGATGACGCCGGACAACATCACCCACGGCGTGCGCGACATGCTGACCACGGCGCTGTTCAACAGCAACCGTTTCATCGTGCTGGAGCGGGACGCGATCAACGACGCCATGGTCGAACAGGAGTTTTCCCAGTCGTCCCGGGCGGGCGATGCGACACGGATTCCGCTGGGGCAGCTGGAAGGCGCACAGCTGCTGGTGGTCGGCGCGATTACCGCCTTCGATGCCGGGGTCGGTGGCGGCTCGATCCCGATCCCGATTCCGCTGTCGCGCAATGGCAACTTCGGCATCATGAATGTCAGCGCCAAGCGCGGTTATGTCGCGATGGACCTGCGGGTCATCGACGTCGCCACCGGACGCGTCGTCAGCAGCACGGCGGTCGAGGGCAAGAACTGGCATTTCGGCATGGATTTCACCGGCGTATTCGGGTTCCACGGCGGCGCGATCGCCTTGCCGGGACTGCTCAAGTACTTCAGCAACACGCCGGTGGAAGAGGCGCTGCAGAAAATGGTCGATGCGGCAGTCGACCAGATCGTGCAGAAGGCGCCATAAAGCAGGCCGGTTACCGCTTGAGGGCGTCGATCACCAGGTCCGGCGTCAGGATCTGCGGCAGGACGCGCGGCTCGCCGCCGTCGACGTAGACCAGGTACAGCGGCACGCCGCTGCGATGGAATTGCTCCAGCACCCGCGTGATGGCCGGATCCTGGCGCGTCCAGTCGCCCACCAGCCAGGCCACATCGTCGCGGGCGAACGCGTCGCGCACCCGCGCGCTGTCGAGCACGGCGTGTTCGTTGACCTTGCAGGTGATGCACCAGTCGGCGGTGAAGTCGACGAATACGGTGCGCTGCGCTGCGCGCAGCTCTGCCAGGCGCGCATCCGAGTAGGGCTGCTGCCCGGCGGCCTGTTGCGGTGCAGCGGCGGTCGCGGGTGCCATGCGCAGCAGCGGGCTGGCCAGCAACGATACCGCCAGCAGCAGCGCGGCGATGCGCAGCAACCGCGGCAGCCAGTGCCGGCGTGGCCAGAGCCATAACGCGAAGGCAATCAGCACCAGTCCGAGCAGCACCAGCATCGCGGCGTTGGCACTGGTCTGATGCGACAGGACCCACAGCAGCCACACCGCACTCAGATACAGCGGAAAGGCCATCAACTGCTTGAACGTCTGCATCCACGCGCCGGGACGCGGCAGCAACGCGGCCAGACGCGGGAAGAAGCCCAGCAGCAGGAATGGCAGCGCCAGCCCGAAGCCCAGCGCGGCAAAAATCAGCAGCGCGACGGCGGCCGGCTGCGTCAGCGCAAAACCCAGTGCCGTGCCCATGAAAGGCGCGGTGCAGGGCGTGGCGACCACGGTGGCCAGCACGCCGGTGAAGAACGCCCCGGCATGGCCGCCGCGCTGGGTCAGCGACTGGCCCGCACCCATGATGCCGGTGCCGAATTCCACCGCGCCGGACAGCGACAGGCCGAGCGCGAACAGCAGGTAGACCAGCACGGCGACAAACACCGGCGACTGCAACTGGAAGCCCCAGCCGACCGCCTCGCCGCCACTGCGCAAGGCCAGCAGCACGCCGGCGACCGCGACGCAGGACAGGACGACGCCGGCGGAGTAGGCCAGGGCCTGCGTCCGCTGCTGTGCCGAGGGTTGCCCGCGCTGGTTCATGACCGACAGCGCTTTCAATGAAAGCACCGGGAAAACGCAGGGCATCAGGTTGAGCAGGATGCCGCCTAGGAGCGCGGACAGCAGAATCAGCGCCAGGCCCTGCCGCGTCTTCGCAGGCACGGCCGCTGCGGCCTTGGACGCCGCGACCGGCGCCACGCTGCCGGGATGTGCGCTGAACCGGTAGGCGTGGGTCTGGCCGCGATCGGTGACCTCCAGCACGCCGTCGACCTGCTTCGGCGCCGAGACGAAGTAAGCGCTCAGCGCCTGCGAAATCCGCAGCACGCCCCGGTCGAGCGCAACGCGCTGCGGCGCGGCGTGATTGACCAGGTCGCTGGCCAGCGGGAAAAACTCGAACTGCGCATCGTCGGAAAATCCGGCATCGGCGATGCTCATGGAAAAATCGTGCGGGCCGGTGCTGAACTGCGGCGACCAGGGCGCCGCCGTCGGCAGTTCGCTGCGCGCCTTGACGAAGGCTGCCGCCCATTGCGAATCCGCGGCTGCGTGCGCCGTGACCGGCAGCGTCAGCTCCAGGTTGGCCTTGCCCGGAATGCAGACATCAGAACAGACCAGCCAATGCGCCTGGGCTTGTAGCGTCAGCGGTTTATCCAGCGGCCAGTTTGCCGGAACATTGATCGGCACCAGGTGCAGGGTTTCGCCGCCATAGCCATAGATCGCCAGGCCGCCGAGCGCAAAACGGTGCGGGTAGGGCCAGCGGATCGCACCGGCGGTGACGCCCGCGGGCAGCGTCCAGTCGAGTCGCGTCGGCAGGCCGGAGTCGCCCGGATTCTGCCAGTAGGTGTGCCAGCCGCTGTCGGGCTTGAGTTGCAGCGCCACCCAGTTTTCACCCGGCGTGAAGGCGGTGTGTTCCGCGACCAGCGCCGCCTCGACGTGGTCGCTGTCCGCCGCCGCGGCATGTGCGCAGAATGATGCCAGCGAGGCCAGCAGGATGAGTAAAGAATATTTGCGTTTCATGCGGTATCGGGCCGATCGGCGATCATAATGACCTTGCCGTGCCGACAAGGTTCGGCAGGGCGCTATCGGAGCATAAGCCAAGATCATGTATGTGCGCTGCCTGATGGTTTTCATGACGCTGTTCTGGGCAGGTTCGGCCCAGGCCACGGGCAGCTTTCGCTGCGGCTCGCGCATCGTCTCGGAAGGCGACAGCGTCGCAGCGCTGCTGGCGGCCTGCGGCCAGCCGGCCTACCGCGACGTCTGGAGCCTGTCGAACGGCTACGACACCGTTGCGGCGTCCGAGCAGTGGTATTACAACTTCGGGCCCAACCTGCTGCTGCGCGTGGTGCGCCTGCGCGCGGGCCGGATCGTGGATATCGACGTCGATGGCTACGGGTTCAGCGTAGCGCCGCACCCGCCCTGCGACCCGGACAGCATCGTCGAGGGCCTCTCGAAATACCGGCTGGTACTGGCCTGCGGGCCGCCGCTGACGCAGCGGGTGATCGGCTACGTCACGCCGTACGACGCCGGCGGCTTCGCCCGTCGCGGCGGTTTTGCCGGCACGGTGTTCCGCGAGGAGTGGGTATACAATTTCGGTTCGCGCCACTACCTGCGCGTGGTCACGCTGGAAAACGGGAGAGTAGTGAATGTCGAAGACGACGATAGCCGCGGGTCTGATTAGCGTCGCGGTCAGCGCGCTGCTCGGGGGCTGCGGCGGCAGCGCCAATTTGCGCGGGCCCGACGGCAAGCTGGCGTTCTGCGATCACGGCCCGCATTGCGTGTCTTCGGAGTCGCTCAATCCCGACCGCTACATCGCGCCGATCACCTACAACGGCAGCCGCGAGGCGGCGCATGCGGCGATGGTCAAGATCATCGGCGACATGAAAAATGCCAGGATCGTGACCGACCAGCCGGACTATATCCACGCCGAGTTCACGAGCTCGATCATGCATTACGTGGACGATCTCGAGCTGGTATTCCCGCAGGAAAAGCTCATCCAGGTGCGCTCGTCCAGCCGCATCGGTTATTACGATTACGACGTCAATCACGACCGCGTCGAAGCGATCCGCAAGGCGTTTACCGCGATACAGCCCTGAGCCGCATCATGGCCGCCCGGCGCAAATACGACATCATCCTCTTCGGCGCCACCGGCTTCACCGGCGGACTGACGGCCGAGTACCTGGCACGTCATGCCGATGGCAAATTGCGCTGGGCTTTGGCCGGACGCAACCCCGACAAGCTCGCACAGGTGCGCGAGCATCTGGCGAAGATCAACCCGGATTGCGCCGGATTGCCTTTGCTGGATGCCGAGATCGGTGATGCCGGCGCGATGCGTGCCCTGGCCGCGTCCGGCAAGGTCGTCATCACCACGGTCGGTCCCTATATCCGTTACGGTGAGCCGCTGGTAGCGGCCTGCGCCGAGGCCGGCACCGATTATGTCGATCTCACCGGCGAGCCTGAATTCGTCGACAGCATGTGGCTGCGCTATCACGAGCTGGCACGCAGCAGCGGCGCGCGCATCGTGCATTGCTGCGGCTTCGACAGCATTCCGCACGATCTCGGCGCCTGGTTCACCGTGCGGCAGCTGCCCGAGGACGTGCCGCTCAAGGTCGAGGGTTTCGTGCGCGCCGGCGGCACGTTCTCCGGCGGCACCCTGCACTCCGCCATCACGGCCTTCTCGCGCGTGCGCGAAACCGCCAGCGTCAGCCGCAAGCGCCGCGCGCTCGATGCCTGGCCGCTGGACCGCAAGATCGGCTCGACGCGGCAGACGATCCATCGTGTCGATGCGTTCTCGGCGTGGGCGGTGCCGATGCCGACCATCGATCCGCAGATCGTGCGGCGTTCCGCTGCGGCACTGGATCGCTATGGCCCGAATTTCCGCTACGGTCATTACGTGCTGGTGAAGAAGTTCAGCCGCGTCGCGCTGCTGGTAGGCGGCGTTGCCGGCCTGTTTGCCGGCGCGCAGGTCAAGCTCACGCGCGAACGCCTGCTCAGGCTGCGCAGTCCCGGCCAGGGGCCCAGCGAGGAGCAGCGCCGCAAGGGCTGGTTCCGCGTGCGGTTCATCGGCGAAGGCGGCGGCCGGCGCGTGGTCACCGAGGTCAGCGGCGGCGATCCCGGCTATGGCGAGACCGCGAAGATGCTGGCCGAATCGGCGCTGTGCCTGGTGCAGGACCGCCTGCCGAAAAAGGGCGGCGTGCTGACCACGGTGCAGGCGATGGGCGACGCCCTGACCGCGCGGCTGATGGCTGCGGGCATCCAGTTCAAGGTTCTGGAATCGACATGAGCAGGACGGCCTGATCGTGGCGGTGTCGAAGCGAATCCCGCATGGATAGGCTCTGGATCGCGCTCGGGGCGGTTTACGGATTGCTTGCCGTTGCATTCGGCGCATTCGGTGCGCATGCGCTCAAGACGCGGCTGTCGACGGAAATGCTCGGCGTCTGGCACACCGGCGTCGAATACCAGATGTATCACGCGCTGGCCTTGCTGCTGGTCGGTCTGATGGCGAGACAGGTCCCCGGTTCGCTGCTCGACGCCAGCGGCGCATGTTTTGCGGCCGGCGTGCTGCTGTTCTCCGGCAGCCTCTATGTGCTGGCGCTGAGCGGCATCCGCGTGCTGGGTGCGGTCACACCTTTCGGAGGCCTGTTTTTTCTTGCGGGCTGGATTCTGCTGATTTGTTCGGCGACAAGAACTTGAGCGCTGGCGCGCGCAGGGCGTTGGCGATCGAAGCGGCGATCTGATCGGAAATCCTCGCGGCGGCGCTCATCACCGTGCGCTCGGCTTGTTCGTGCGCCTCGCTGATGGCGGCATCGCGGATTTGTTCCGAGGTGCGTACCAGTTCTTCGGAGCGTTCGTGCAGGCCTGCTTCGAGCACGGCCTGCAATTCCGAAAATCGTGTTTCGATCCGATCCTCCAGCGCGGCCATGCGCTGCTGCATCGCGGTCACTTCACGCGTGAGATCCTGGTACGCCTGCTGCCGGGCCTGCTGCTGCAAACGGGATTCGACGGTGGCCAGCTGGCTGCGCAGTTCCGAGATTTGCGTGTTCAGGTCCTGCTGTACCAGTCGCAGCGCGGTCTCGCTCGTGCCCTGCGCGGTGAGCGGGGCCGGGGCGTGCGCTGGGTCGGCGCTGGCATGTCCGGCCGGTTGGCCGCCGTCGTGCTCGTGTCGGTGCGGATGCACCACCGGCGCCAGCGTGTTGCGCAGCGCGTTCATCACGCGCTGATGGATCGCGACTTCCGGTTCGCGGATATTCGAGATCTTCGAGGACGGCACAGGGGCGGGAGCGGGGGGAGGCACTTCGGCGACCGGTTTTGCCGTCGCCAGCCGCTCCAGTATCTGCGCCAGGTGCTCGGCGCTGGGCGGTTTCTGCAACAGACCGGCGGCACCGGCCTGCCGCACCTTGAGTGCGAACGCCTCGCCTTCGTGCGAGGAGCAGATGATGACCGGGATGTCGCAGCACTGCGGGTCGTTGCGCAGGTGTTCCAGCGCCTGGAAGCCGTCGATGCCGGGCATGATGTGGTCGAGAAAAATAACGCCGGGGCGCTGTTCCTCGAGTTGCAGGTAGGCTTCCTCCGCCCCTTCGGCGGTGCTGACTTCATAGCCGTGGCTTTCGAGAAACCGGCGCAGCGCAAAGCGCGCGGATTTGGAATCGTCCACCACCAGTGCGGTCTTGACCGTCATGTCGTGC
>DATMTG010000194.1:0-4580 GCA_035565075.1 Stenotrophobium sp. | reverse complement strand
TATTTTCGCAGCCACTTGAGCGGGTCCACCGGGTCCGTGCCCTTGCGCAGCTCGAAATAGACGCCGTCCTGTTCGTAGCCGCCGGTGGCGCCGGCCTCGGCGATGGTCTCGCCGGCCTGCACCGATTCGCCAGCGGTTTTGAGCACGGTGTTGTTGTGCCCGTAGAGCGTGTAGTAGCCGTCTTCGTGCTGCAGGATGATGATCAGCCCGTAGCGCTGCAGCCAGCCGACGTAGGCCACGCGGCCCTTGGCGACGGCATGCACATCGGCGCCTTCGCGGGCGGCGATCCAGATGCCGTTCCAGCTCAGGTGGCCGTTGGCCTTGGCTTCGCCGTAGCTGGCCAGCAGGCGACCGCGCACCGGCCACGGCAGCTCGCCGCGCAGCTTGGGGAACGGCCGCTTGTCGTGACCGACCTCGACCGGCATGTCCTTCAGCGCGTCGCGCAGCGACTGCATCAGCTTCTTGAGCTGCTGCTCGCTGGCCTGCAACTGCTTGAGTTCGTCGACGTTGCTGGCCACGCGGCTGTCGATTTCGCGGACCATCTGCTGGCGCTGTTCGCGCGTCTTTTGCAGCGCCGCCACGGTCTGCTGCTGCTGGTCCTTGAGCGACTGCAGCTGGTCGTGCTGCTCGGACAGCTTGTCGCGCAGCGCGGTGAGATGATCGAGCGAGGCGTGGATGTCGTTGATGTACTGCAGGCGCGCACGTCCGAGATAGTCGTAGTAGGTCGAGATGCGGTCGAGTTTCTGCGCGTTTTCCTGGTTCAGCAGCAGGCGCAGCTGGCCGCCCTGGCCGATCATGTAGGCCGCCCGTATCTGCTGCGCCAGCGCCTGCTTCTGCGCGTTGAGCCGGACCATCGTCTGCCGCCGCTCGTCGTGCGTGGCGTTGATCTTGCGCTGCAGGGCCGCGATCTGGCGGTTGTAGTGGCGCAGGCGGGCGGTGGAGCGCGCGATCTCCTGCTCGCTGTCCTGCAGTTGCTGGTGCAGCGCATCCTGCTTGCCGCGCTCGTTCTGCAACTGCTGGCTCAATGCCTGGATGCGGCTCTGCACCTGCTCCAGCTGCTTCTGGTGCTCACCGAGGCTGGCGTCGTCCGCCGCGCAGGCGGCCGAACAGCCGAAAACGGCGACGGCGAGCAGTAGCAGCGTGCGGATCATGCGATAATGGTAAAGGAGTTTTGAACAAGAAATGCGATGGAACCCTATCTTCAATTTGTCACGCACCACGTCATCCTGTTCGCCGCGCTCGGCGGCGTGCTGGTCCTGCTGATCGCCAACGAAATCCACGGCAGCCTGACCGGCGGCAAGCGCCTGGGTTCGCAGGAGGCCGTGCGCCTGATCAACGACCGCGAGCCGATCATCGTCGATCTGCGCTCGTCCGCCGACTACAAGCGCGGGCACCTGCTCAATGCGATCAGCCTGCCGCTGGCGCGCATCGACAGCGATACCGGCATGCTCGGCAGCAACAAGACCCGGCCGGTGCTGGTGTATTGTGGCATCGGCAGCAACAGCGCCGTCGCTGCCGACAAGCTGCGCAAGCACGGCTTCACCGAGGTCTATCCGCTGCGCGGCGGCATCAGCGACTGGACTGCGAACAACCTGCCGGTCACCACCCGGTAAGCGCGGGAGGAATCGAATGCAACGGGTCCGGATGTACACCACGGGCATGTGCCCGTACTGCGTCATGGCCAAGCGCCTGCTGCAGAAAAAAGGTGTTGCGATCGAGGAAGTGCGTGTCGATACCAGCGGCGAGCAGCGCGCCGAGATGATGCGCATCACCGGGCGGCGCACCGTGCCGCAGATTTTCGTCGGCGAAACCCACGTCGGCGGCTACGACGAACTGGCCGCGATGGAACACGCCGGCACGCTCGATCCCCTGCTCAATTCCTGAATCCACCGGTTCGACAGCATGGCCGACCCCGACGACAAACCCGTGCAGCGCCAGGCGTTGCTGCAAAAAATCTATCTCAAGGACGCGTCGCTGGAAGTGCCGCTGGCGCCGCAGATTTTCACGCGCAGCTGGCAGCCGCAGCTGGACGTGCAGGTCAACACCGAGGTCAAGAGTCTCGGCGAGTCCAACTGGCAGGTGCTGCTGTCGGTGACGGTGACCGCCAAGCTCGACGCTGACGTCGCCTTCCTCGCCGAAGTGCAGCAGGCCGGCGTTTTCACGCTGACCGGTTTTGCCGGCGACGCCGAGCTGGGGCCGGTTCTGGGCGCGTACTGCCCGAACCTGCTGTTCCCGTTCGCCCGCGAGACCGTGGCCTCGCTGGTGCAGCATGGCGGCTTCCCGCAACTCCTGCTGCAGCCGATCAACTTCGATGCGCTGTATGCGGAACACCAGAAACAGTCCCGCTCACAGCAGGCGGGCAAGGCCGCCGGTCATGCCGCAAGCGACGCCCGCCTCAACTGATCCGGAGCATCCGGCCGGCACCGCGATCGCGGTGCTGGGCGCCGGCTCGTTCGGTACGGCGTTGGCGATCCATCTCGCCCGGCGCGGTTCCAGTGTCCTGCTGTGGGGTCGCAGCGCGGAAAAAATTCACGAGATGCAGGAAGCCCGCGAGAACCGGCAATACCTGCCGGGCTGCCAGTTTCCGGTCAGGCTGACGGCGGTTTCCGATCTGCAGGCGGCAGTCGCCCAGGCCGATGACCTGCTGATCTCGACGCCCAGTCACAGCCTGCGCGAGATGCTGACCACGCTGCGCCCCTGGCTCAAGCCCGGGCAGGGCATTGCCTGCGCCTGCAAGGGCCTCGAGCCGGGCAGCGGCAAGCTGGTGCACGAGGTGATCCGCGAGGTGATCGGCGACGCACATCCGCTGGCGGTGATTTCCGGCCCGACCTTCGCCAAGGAACTCGGCATCGGCCTGCCGACGGCGGTGACCATCGCCTCGCACGACACCGAGTTCGCCGAAAAAATCGCCGTGCGGCTGCACGGCGACGGTTTCCGCGCCTATACCGCGACCGATCTGCCGGGCGTGGAGATCGGCGGCGCGGCAAAAAACGTCATGGCCATCGGCGTCGGTATCGCCGACGGCCTGAGCCTCGGCGCCAACACCCGCGCGATGATGCTGACGCGCGGACTGGCCGAGATCATGCGGCTCGGCGAAGCGCTCGGTGCCCACGCGGAAACGCTGATGGGCCTGTCCGGCATGGGTGACCTGGTGCTGACCTGCACCGATAACCAGTCGCGCAACCGGCGCATGGGCCTGCTGCTGGCGCAGGGCAAAAGCGTGGCCGAGGCGATCACCGAGATCCAGCAGGTCGTCGAAGGGGTGAAGGCGGCGCCGGAAGTGCGGCGTCTGGCGCAGCGGCTCGGCGTCGAGATGCCGATCACAGAAGCGGTCAGCCGCGTGCTGGCCGGAGAGATCACGCCGGTGCAGGCGGTGCAGGCGCTGGCGACGCGGCCCTCGCGCGCCGAGTGATTGCGCGAGATTGCGCGCAGCGACCGCGCGCGGTGTTTACTCAGGTTCCCTGCGCAAAATCGCCTTGCCGCCAGGCTTCGTACACGGCGACCGCGGCGGCATTGGACAGGTTGATGCTGCGGCTGCCGGGGCGCATCGGGATGCGCAGGCGCTGACCCGGCGGCAGCCGTTCGAGAATCTCTGGCGGCAGGCCGCGGCTCTCCGGGCCGAACAGCAGGATATCCCGGTCCCGATAGCGCACGTGGTCGTGGCGCGTTTGCGCCTTGGTGGTGAACGCGAGCAGGCGCGAATCCGGCAGTTCCGCGAGCAGCTGTTCCAGGCTGTCGTGCTGCTGTACCTCGGCGTACTCGTGATAGTCCAGTCCCGCGCGCCTGAGGTCGCGGTCGTCCATGCGGAAACCCAGCGGGCGGATCAGGTGCAGCGCCGCGCCGGTGTTGGCGCACAGGCGGATGATGTTGCCGGTGTTGGGCGGGATTTCCGGCTGGTAGAGCGCAACGTGGATCATAACGGGCGGTCCTTGCCGCAGTTCCAGCAGGATTCGAAATGAATCGGGCTCGGTTCCCCGCAGCTGCAGCGCCACACGCCGTCGGCATGCCGGCGGTTCTCGTACTGCTGCAGCAACTGCCGCGCGCGGGCGTGGTCGCGTTCGTCCTGGAGTTGCAGGCGCGGGTAGATGTCCACCGGCAGGTCGCCGCGCGCACTCCAGGCGTAGCTGCCGAAAATCGTCACGGCGATGCGGTGCTCGGCCAGATAGGCCTTGAGGATTTCGGCTTCGAAGGGATCGGCGGCGACATAGACGGTGCTCATGGGGGTGTCGTCTCCGGGTCTTGATTGACAGCTTCAAATAGCCTGCTAAGCTTCTGACACGCATGGGAAACTTTTGCAAGGCATGTTATGAAATTATCCGCCCTATTGTTGGTCGCCAGTTTAAGCCTGACCGTCTTGCCCGCACAGGCCCAGTCCAACCAGGATGGCTTCGATGATGGCCCTTCGGCCACGGCCATGGCGTTCGACCTGCTGCTGGTCCGGCCGGTCAGCCTGGTCGCCACCGTCGTCAGCACCGGCCTGTTCATCGTCGCCGCACCGCTGTCGCTGATCGCGGGTCATGCCCCCACCGAAGAAGCGAAAAAGCTGGTGGAAGAGCCGGCGGCGTTCACCTTCACCCGGC
>DATMTG010000193.1:0-7237 GCA_035565075.1 Stenotrophobium sp. | reverse complement strand
CTGAGGCGCCATCAGGTCGGGGCGCGACAGCACCGTAACCCGGGGATTGCTCGGCGCGGCCGGCACGCTGACCTGGGCGGACTTGCTGCCATTGAGCCCGGTCGCCACCACCGTCACCCGCAATTCGCCGTTGAGATTCGGGTTGAAGGAAGTGCCGCACTTCATGTCCGCTTCTTCGGAGGCGATCTCGCAGATCTTCTCGTTGATGTACTGGTGCTCATCGAGCGTCAGGCTGTCGTCGCAGGAAATGTTGACCAGGATGCCGCGCGCACCGGACAGTTCGAGGTCATCGAGCAAGGGACTTGAAAGCGCCATTTCAACCGCGCGCTGCGCACGGTCTTCGCCGCTGGCCGTGCCCAGACCCATCATCGCCATGCCGCGATTGGTCATGACGGTCCGCACGTCGGCGAAATCGACGTTGACCTGCCCCGGGCAGGTGATGAGATCGGAAATGCCCTGCACCGCATTCTGCAGCACATCGTTGGCCGCCTTGAACCCCTGCTGTACGGTCGCCTTGCCGCCGAGGACGAGGCGCAGTTTCTCGTTCGGGATCAGGATCAGCGAATCGACGTACTGCCGCAGGTCCTCGACGCCCTTCATCGCCACATTCAGGCGCTTCTTGCCTTCGTAGGCGAACGGCTTGGTGACCACCGCAACGGTCAGGATGCCCAGTTCGCGGGCGATTTCGGCCACCACGGGCGCCGCGCCGGTACCGGTGCCGCCGCCCATGCCGGACGTGATGAACAGCAGATCGGTGCCCTCGAGCATTTCGCGGATGCGGTCACGGTCTTCTTCCGCAGCTTCGCGGCCACGTGCGGGATCCGACCCCGCGCCCAGGCCACGGGTGATCTCGGCACCCATCTGCAGCTGGCTGGTCGGCACGCACTTCTCAAGATGATCGCGGTCCGTGTTGGCGCAGATGAATTCGACATCCTGGATGTCGGCCTGCGCCATCTGGTTGACGGTATTGCAGCCGCCGCCGCCGATTCCCATGACGCGGATGACCGCCTTGCGGCGCTGGCCGTCCATGAATTCAAAATGATCTTTCGATGCTGGTGCCGTCATGATGTCTCTCCTGCGTTGTGACTGCGCGAATAAAGAACCGGTTGCGAAACTGGTTGCCCAGAAAACCAACAGCCGCTCGCGACAAATCGCACACTGGAATTGTTATTAAATGTACCTACCCAGTTGAGGTTTAAGATATTTAATAACATACCTTGTGTCAATATGTCTGTAAGCGAATGTTTACATCTAATTTTGTAACTTCCCGGAAGCACTAGAAATTCCCCTTGAACCAGCTGTTGATGCGACCCATCAGATAGCCCAGACCGCCGCCTTCGCCGCCGCGCAGGCCCAGCCGCGGCTGATCCTGCATGCCATACAGCAGCAGGCCGACAGCGGTTGAATACGCGGGGTTGCCGACCACATCCTTGAGTCCACGGATGTTGTGCGGCATGCCGATGCGCACCGGCAGCTCGAACACGGCTTCGGCAAGCTCACGCACGCCCGGCATCTGTGCGGAACCGCCGGTGAGCACCATGCCGCT
Source organism: Stenotrophobium sp. (assembly GCA_035565075.1). GTDB lineage: Bacteria > Pseudomonadota > Gammaproteobacteria > Nevskiales > Nevskiaceae > Stenotrophobium. The sequence goes on along the minus strand of DATMTG010000193.1, from coordinate 5,691 downwards.
GGCGATGACGTCGTAGAAATCGCTGCGGTGCAGTTCCTTGCGGATGAATCGGAACAATTCCTCGTAGCGCGGCCGGATCACCTCGGCCAGGGTATGCCGCGACAGGCTGCGGGCCGGCAGGTCGCCGACGGTCTTGACCTCGATCATTTCGTCGTGCGCCGTGAACTCCGGCAGGGCGCAACCGAAACGGACCTTGATCTCCTCGGCGTAAGGCACCGGCGTGCGGAATGCCACCGAGATGTCGTTGGTCACCTGGTCGCCGGCGATCGGCAATACCGCCGTATGCCGGACCGAGCCGCCTTTATAGATCGCGATGTCGCTGGTGCCGCCGCCGATATCGACCATGCACACGCCCAGGTCGCGCTCGTCCGGCATCAATACCGCGTCGCTGGCGGCCAGATGCTGGAGAATCAGCTTGTCCACGCGCAGGCCGCAGCTTTCCACGCACTTGTAGAGATTCTGCGCGGCGCTGAGGCTGCCGGTGACCATGTGCACGTGCGCCTCGAGGCGCACGCCGGACATGCCCACCGGTTCATGGATGCCGTCCTGCCCGTCGACGACGAACTCCTGCGGCACCACGTGCAGGATCTTCTGATCCGCCGGAATCGCGATCGCACGCGCCGCATCGATCACCGCATCGACGTCGCGCGCGTGGACCTCGCGGCCGCGCACCGGCACCACGCCGGTCGAATTGAAACTCTTGATATGCGAACCCGAGACGCCCACGTAGACCGATTGCGCCCGGCAACCCGCCATCTGCTCGGCGTTTTCGAGCGCGCGCCGTATCGACTGCACGGTCGCCTCGATGTTCACCACCACCCCTTTCTTGAGGCCGCGCGACTGCGCCGAGCCTTCGCCGACGACTTCGACATGTCCTTCGGGCATGACCTCGCCGATCACACACGCCGCTTTCGACGTGCCGATATCGAGACCGACCAGCAGGTTGCGGACTTCGCGTTTGCTCATTGCTTTTTTCCTCCCTTGGCGGACGACGGCTCCAGCCACGCCACCGCAAAACCGTTGGTGTACCTGAGGTCCACGTACTTGATTTCCTGCAGGCGCGTGGCCAACGCGCGCGACATCGGACCGGTGATGACGCTCAGCCTGCTCTCGGGCGCGTCGCGGCCCAGGTGCAGCTCGATGCCGCCCTTCGTCTGTGCCGTCCACTCGCCGCGCGCGTCCTGGGACAGGCTCGCCAGCGCGAATGGCGTGGCGGCCAGCGCCGCGCTCAATCGCTCATAGGCCTGCATCACTTCCGACTCATGACCGGGCTGCCCCGACAGCTGCGGCAGATTCGCGGGGATCTCGCCGGGTTTCGGCGTGAACGGCACCGCGCGCGCGCTCAACAGCTGCTGGGCGCCCCAGCGCGCATAGGGCTTGCGTTCCCAGACGCGGACGCGGACATCGGCCGGCCAGACGCGCTCGACGCGCGCCTGCTCGACCCAGGGCAGGGCCTCGACGCTGCGGCGCAGGGCGTCGAGGTCCAGGCTCAGGAAACCCGCCGCCTTCAGCTGATCTTCGATCGCGGCACGCACGGCCAGAGGTCCGACGTGATCGAAATTTCCCACGACCTGCAAACGCGACACCGCACCGACGCCACGCACCACCGGCCACAGCGCAGCGACGCCCAGGAGCAGCAGCAGCGACGACAATCCGGTCAGCAGCGGACGCAGCCTGATGGCGCTGACATCGATCCGTTCGGCGGTCATGGCGCTAGCGCTCATCACGTCCACCGAGGGTGGTTTCCAGCAGCGCCCAGCACAGATCGGCGTAACTCATGCCACGCGCTCTTGCCGCCATCGGCACCAGGCTGTGCGCCGTCATTCCCGGCACCAGATTGGCCTCGATCAGCCAGGGATTGCCCTGGGCATCGAGCATGAAATCTACGCGCCCCCAGCCACGCGCGCCGATCTGCTCGAAAGCCCGGACACAGATATCCTGCAGTCGCGACTCCTGCGCCGCGGGCAGTCCGGCAGGGCAGTGATAGCGGGTCTCGTTGGAGACATATTTGGCGTGGTAATCGTAGAACTCGCCATCCGGCTCGATGCGGATCAGCGGCAGCGCCTCGCCATCGAGCACCGCGCAGGTGAATTCCTGGCCGGCGATGAACTGCTCGGCCATGACCAGCCGGTGCTGTTCGCCCCGCGCCAGATCGAACGCAGGCTGCAACTGCTGCGCGGTTTTGACCTTGCTGACGCCGACGCTGGACCCTTCTTCCGAAGGCTTGATGATCAGCGGGAATCCGAAGCGCCGCGCCGCCGTCTCCATGTCCCGCGAGTTTTGCACGACCATGTAGTCGGGCGTCGGCAGCCCCTCCGCCTTCCACATGCGCTTGGTGCGCAGCTTGTCCATCGCCAGCGCGCAGGCCAGCACGCCGCTGCCGGTATACGGCAGGCCTTGCAGGTCCAGCACGGCCTGCAGCGTGCCATCTTCGCCGCCGGTGCCGTGGATGACGTTGAAAGCGCGGTCGAACTTCTGTTCGCCGAGTTTGAGCAGGGCCTGACGATCGAGATCGACGGCAATGGCGTCGACGCCTTTCGAGCGCAGGGCCTCGTGCACGCCCTCGCCGCTCCAAAGGGAAACCTCACGCTCGGCACCCCAGCCGCCCATCAGGACCGCCACCCGGCCGAATGTCGTGGGATCGCTCACTGGCCTACGCATGTCCGTGCTCCCCGACGACCCGTATCTCGGGCTCCAGGCTGATGCCTTGCTGTTGCCTGACCACCTCGCGCACGTGCGCGATCAGCGCCTCGATATCCGCCGCGCGCGTGCCGTCCTGGGCGATGATGAAATTGGCATGCAGCGTCGAGATTGCAGCGCCGCCGATGCTGTAACCCTTGAGGCCGCAGGCTTCGATCAGGCGCGCCGCATGATCACCCGGCGGATTGCGGAATGTGCTGCCGGCGCTGGGCTTGCCCACCGGTTGCGTCGCCTTGCGCTTCGCCAGCCAGGTTTTCATGTCGCGCTCGGCGCTGCCGTCGACATCGGGCTCGAAACGGAAGCGCGCAGCGACGAAGCCGATCATGCTCGCGGGCCATTCGACATGCCGGTAGCCATAGCGGAATTCGCTGCGCGGAAGCCATGCGCAATGTCCGTCGCGGAACATCACCTCGACTTCCTGTACGGCTCCCCAGGTTTCGCCGCCGTGGGCGCCGGCGTTCATCGCCAGCGCGCCGCCCACGGTACCCGGGATGCCGGCAAAGAATCCCGCGCCCGCCAGCTTCTCGCCGACTGCGAACTTGGCGAGGCGGGCGCAGTGCACGCCGGCCTCCGCGTAGATGCCGGTGGCATCCGGTTTCTCCAGCTTTTCCAGTGCGCCGTGCAGGCCGATGACAGTGCCGCGGATGCCGCCATCGCGCACCAGCAGGTTGCTGCCCAGCCCGATCCACAGGATCGGTTCATCCGCCGGCAGGCTGCGCACGAACTGCGCGAGGTCGTCACGATCCGCCGGCTCGTAATACCGGTCGGCCGCACCGCCGACCCGCCAGGAAGTGTGGCGCGACATCGGCTCATCACGGCGCAAGGTGCCGTTCATGCAGACCCCTTCGTGAAATGCTGCGCCAGCAGGGCCGGCACGCTACCGACGTCGCCCGCCCCCAGCGTCAGCACCAGGTCGCCGTCGCGGAGGACGGCCTCGAGTGCCTGCGGGACTTCCTGTACGCCTTTCAGGAACACCGGCTCCACCGCGCCGCGTGCGCGGATGCCGCGCGCCAGTGCGCGGCCGTCGGCTCCGTCCACCGGCTCTTCACCGGCGGCATAGACTTCGCACAGCAGCAGGACATCCGCCTGCGACAGTATTTCGCAGAAATCATCGAACAGATCGCGCGTGCGACTGTAGCGATGCGGCTGGAACACCACCACCATGCGACGGCCCGGATGCGCCGCGCGCATCGCCTGGAAAGTCGCGGCAATCTCACGCGGATGGTGGCCGTAGTCGTCGACCAGCAGGGCCGAGCCCTTGGCGAAATTCAGCGGCGCATGAGGCTCGCAACGGCGGCCGACGCCTTCAAAGCGGGTGAACGCACGCCGGATGGCGTCGAAGCTCACGCCCAGTTCGTGGGCGATGCAGATCGCCGCCAGCGCGTTGAGCACATTGTGCAGACCCGGCAGGTTGAGGTGCAGCGTCTCGTTGCGCCCATCCGGCAGGACCACGGTGAAATGGGTGCCGGCGCCTTCCGTGCGGATGTCCTGAACACGCAGGTCGGCATCGGCCGACCGGCCGTAGGTCACCGTCGGGCGACCGATCGCGGGCAGCAACTCACGCACCACCGGATCGTCCACGCACATCACCGCCAGCCCGTAAAACGGCAAGCGGTGCAGGAACTCGATGAACGTCGCCTTCAGCTTGCGGAAATCGCCGCCGTAGGTTTCCAGGTGGTCGGCATCGATATTGGTCACTGCCGCCATCATCGGCATCAGGTGCAGGAACGAGGCATCGCTCTCGTCCGCTTCTGCGACCAGATAGGATCCCCCGCCCAGGCGCGCGTTGGCGCCGGCGCTCTTGAGCTTGCCGCCAATGACGTAAGTGGGATCGAGCCCACCCTCGGCCAGCACGCTGGCCACCAGGCTGGTGGTGGTGGTCTTGCCGTGTGTGCCGGCAATGGCGATGCCGTAACGGAAACGCATGATCTCGGCCAGCATTTCCGCGCGGCGCACGATCGGAATGCGGTGCTCGCGGGCGTACTCCAGTTCCGGGTTGCCCTTCCTGACTGCGGTGGAGACCACCACCGCATCGACGCCGTGCGCATTCTCGGCGCGATGCCCGATTTGCACTTTTGCACCAAGCTTTTCCAGTCTTTGCGTGGCCGCACTCTGCTTGAGGTCGGTGCCGCTGACTTCATAGCCCAGATTGAGCAGCACCTCGGCGATGCCCGCCATGCCGGAACCGCCGATGCCGAGCATGTGGATGCGGCGCACGCGGCGCATCGGCGCGGTCATCAGCGGATGAGGATTGCCGTCACGGTTCATGTCCTTGCTCCCACGGCAGCACAGTCCAGGCAGGCGCTGACGATTTTGCCGACGGTATCGGGTGTGGCGCACTGGCGCGCCGCCTGCGCCATCCGCAGCAGGCGCTCGCGGTCGCCCAGCAGATCCTGCAGCCGCAGGGCCAGTTGTTCGTGGCCGAGTTCGGATTCCTGCACCAGCACCGCCGCTCCAGCGCGCACGAGAAATTCGCCATTGCGCGTCTGGTGGTCATCCACCGCATGCGGGAACGGCACCAGCAGCGCCGCGCACCCGGCGGCGGCCAGTTCGGCCACTGTCGACGCGCCTGCACGGCAGACCACCAGGTCCGCCCAGGCATAGGCTGCCGGCATGTCGTCGATGAAGGCCACCACGGCGGCATCCACTGCGGACAGCTTGTAAGCCTGCTGCGCGACTTCCAGCGTGCGCCCGGCCTGGTGCCGGACCTCCGGACGTTGCGCCGCGGGTATCAGCGCCAGCGCCAGCGGCATGCGCTCGTTGAGCGCCCGCGCACCCTGGCTGCCGCCGATCACCAGCACTCTCGCCGCCCCGGCGTGTGCGAGCCGCTGCGCCGGCGGTGCCAGCTCCGCAAACCCCGCACGCACCGGGTTGCCGACCGTGATCGCATGACCGAACACCCCGGGAAATGCCTGCAGCACCCGCGTGGCGATCCGCGCCAGCAGGCGGTTGGTCAGCCCGGCGGCGGCATTCTGCTCGTGGATCACCAGT
>DATMTG010000192.1:0-14774 GCA_035565075.1 Stenotrophobium sp. | reverse complement strand
ATCGATGCCACAGCGGGTGGCACTCTTGTGCAGTTTTGGCGGTCAGAACAGGCATCAAACGAGTATCATTGCGCCCTTCATGAAAAGACCCGTCTCCCAAAAAATCCGCAGCCTCGCCACGGTGGCGCTGGTGCTGGCGGCCAGTGCCGCGATACTCGCTTTCGCATTCTATCTGATGGGGCTGGATCGCGAGATCCGCAGCCGATTCGCCGGCGCGCGCTGGGCTCTGCCGGCGCAGGTGTTCGCGGCGCCGCAGGAACTGTATCCCGGGCAGGATCTGAGTGCGGCGACCCTGCAGCACGAGCTCGACGAGCTGGGTTATCGCAGCATGGTCGAACCCACCGGCAGCGGCACCTACAACGCGAACCGCAGCCAGGTGCTGATCAATACGCGTGCCGTCGATTTCTGGGACGGCGTGCAGCCGGAGATGCAGCTGGCGGTGAATTTTGGTGCGAACGGCATCACCTCGGTGACCGACCGCGTCAGCGGCCAGGCACACGATATCGTGCGGCTCGATCCCATGCTGATCGGCAGCATCTATCCGCAGCAGGGCGAGGATCGCGTGCTGGTCAAGCTGTCGGATGTTCCGCCGCTGCTGACCAAGGGCCTGATCGCGGTCGAGGATCGCGAGTTCTATTCGCACCACGGCGTCAGCCTTCGCGCCATATCGCGTGCAGCCTTTGCCGACCTGCGCGCCGGTCACGTGGTGCAGGGCGGCAGCACGCTGACGCAGCAGCTGGTCAAGAATTTCTTCCTCACCAGCCAGCAGACGGTGGCGCGCAAGTTCAACGAGATTTTCATGGCGCTGCTGCTGGAGGCGCATTACTCCAAGGACGATATCCTCGAGGCCTACCTGAACGAGGTCAGCCTGGGGCAGGACGGCAACCGCGCCGTGCACGGCTTCGGTCTGGGTTCGCAGTTCTATTTCAACAAGCCGCTCAATGAACTGCGGCCGCATGAAATCGCACTGCTGGTGGGGCTGGTCAAGGGACCTTCGTACTACAACCCGCGCCGCAACGAAGCGCGCGCGCTGGCGCGCAGGAACCTGGTGCTGGGCATCTTCCGCGACGAGCACCTGATCGGCGACGACGAGTACAAGAGCGAAGTCACCAAGCCGCTGGGCGTGTTCGGCGGCAAGACCGGCGGCGCGGCGCGTTATCCGGCGTTCGTCGACCTGGTCAAGCGCCAGCTCAAGGGCCAGTACCAGGACAGCGATCTCACCAACGAAGGCCTGCGGATTTTCACCACGCTCAACCCGATGGTGCAGGAGTCGCTGGAAAAGGAAATCTCCGAGCAGCTGCCGGTCATCGAAAAGCGTCATCGCATGAAACCCGACACGCTCGAGGCCGCCGGCGTCGTCGTCAGTGCCGACGGCGGCGACGTGCTGGCGCTGGTCGGCGGACGCGATGCCCATTACGCCGGCTTCAACCGCGCGCTGGATTCGCGTCGCTCGATCGGATCGCTGGCCAAGCCCTTCGTCTACCTTACCGCGCTGGAACAGCCACAGCGTTTCAACCTGCAGACCATCCTGCCGGATGAGCCGCAGGATATTCCGCTGCCCAATCACACCGTCTGGTCGCCGAAGAATTACGACCGCCAGCTGCACGGGCCGATGCCGTTGTACATGGCCCTGGCGCATTCCGAGAACCTGCCGACGGTTTATCTGGGGATGCAGCTCGGCGCACAGAACGTGCTGGACACGATGCACGCGGCCGGCTATGACGGCGACGCCATCGCGGTGCCCTCTATTTTCCTCGGCTCGATCACGATCTCGCCGCTCGATGTAGCGCAGATGTATTCGACACTGGCCGCCGGTGGCTACAAGGCGCCGCTGTCGGCGATCCGCGAGGTCGAAACCAAGGACGGCAAGCCGCTGTCGCGCTACCCGATCCAGGTCAAGCAGGCTCTGCCCGAAGGCCCGGTGTACCTGACGACCTGGGCGATGCGCCAGGTGATGCTGATCGGCACCGGGCGCAGCGCCTATGATGTGATTTCGCCCTCGGTGGCGCTGGCCGGCAAGAGCGGCACCACGGACCAGCTGCGCGACAGCTGGTTTGCCGGCTTTGGCGCCGACCGTACCGCGGTGGTCTGGGTCGGGCGCGACGATTTCAAGCCGATGGGACTGACCGGCTCCTCCGGCGCCTTGCAGATCTGGTCGCGGGTGCTGCGCGACATCAACATCCACAGCCTCGACACGACGCCGCCGGTGGAAGTGGAGGAGCAGCTCACCGACCCGGTGACCGGCCTCAAGGCCGACGACAGCTGTCCCGGCGCGATCATGGTGCCGTACATCCGCGGCAACACGCCCAGCGACAATGCGCCCTGTGCGAAAATCATCGATATCAGTAAACCCCTCGAATGGCTGAAAGGAATCTTCAAATGAAGTCGCTGAACAGGTCGCTGTTGCTGTTCGTGCTGGTGGCGGTGGCAGGTTGCCAGACGATGCGCGGGACCCACCAGGAATCGGGTGGGCAACTGCCGCCGGCCAGCGTGCCGTTGCCGCCGGCCGGTCCCGGCGAGCAACCGGAGCCGTTGCAGCCGCAACCGGTGGTGCCGCAGGCGCAGACGAATTATCCGCAGTCGGCCGCCGAGATCAGCGGCCCGGCGGTGAGCTCGCTGTTGCGCAAGGCGCAGGCCCAGCGTGCCGCCGGCGAATTCCCGCAGGCGGCGGCGACGCTGGGTCGCGCGCTGCGCATCGAACCGCGCAATTACTTCGTCTGGTCGGCGCTGGCCAGCACCTACCTGGACCAGAAGGATTACGGCCAGGCTGAAAACATCGCGATGAAGTCGAACAGCCTTGCGCGCGGCAACGTCTATGTCGACGTGCAGAACTGGGCCATCATCCGCGATGCGCGCGCCGCCGCCGGCAATGTCGACGGCGCCGCCCAGGCCCAGGCCCAGGTCGAGGCCTGCCAGCAGCAGTTGCTGCAGATCGCGCCGCCGCAGGACCAGGCGACGCCGGTGCCGCCCGGCGCACCGCCGCCGAACTGAGTGCACGGGTCCCGTAACACGGCTGCGTGCAGCGGAGCGATCCATGCGCCAGGGTGAAACAGCGGCGCTGCTCGGCGCAGGGGGTCCGCTGGCGGATAGCGTGCCCGGCTTCGTGCCGCGCGAACCGCAGCAGCGCATGGCCGAGGCGGTCGCGCAGGCGCTGGACGAGGGCCATTCGCTGGCGGTCGAAGCCGGCACAGGCACCGGCAAGACCTACGCCTACCTCGTGCCGGCGCTGATGTCGGGCAAGCGCGTGGTGGTTTCCACCGGCACCAAGAATCTCCAGGACCAGCTGTTCCACCGCGATCTGCCGCGGGTCAGGGATGCGCTGCGCGTGCCGGTGCGCACCGCGCTGCTCAAGGGACGCTCGAACTACCTGTGCCTGTACCGCATGAAGCGTGCGCAGGGCATGCCCGGCCTGCGCTTCGACCCGGCGCGCCTGCGGGCCGTGGAGCAGTGGGCGCAGAGCACCACCACCGGCGAACTCGGCGAAATGGGCGCGTATGCCGGCGACGATCCGCTGACGCCGCGCATCACCTCGACCGCCGACAACTGCCTCGGCGCCAAGTGCGCCGACTTCGGCGAATGCTTCGTCGCCAAGGCCCGGCGCAACGCCCAGGCCGCGGACCTGGTGGTGATCAACCACCATCTGCTGTTCGCGGATTTCCTGCTCAAGGAGGAAGGCTTCGGCCAGATTCTTGCCGGCAGCGACGCCATCGTGGTCGATGAAGCGCATCAGCTGCCGGAACTGGCCACCGGGTTTTTCGGCAGCCGCGTTTCCACGCGCCAGTTGCAGGAGCTGGCAAAAGACACGCGTACCGAGGCCGATAAATCCGGCGACATGCCGGACCTGGAAAAGGCCGCGACCGAACTGGCGCAGAAAGCGTCGATGCTCGAGGCGGTGTTCGGCGGCATGCAGAACCGGCTGACGCTGGACGCGTTTCGCACGCGGCCCGGCGCGGAAGAGGCGCTGACGCAGACATCGGCCGCGCTCGAGGCGTTCTTCGACGAGATCAGTCCCTACGAGGAACGCAACGCCGAGCTGGCGGCCTGCGTCGAGCGCGCCGCCAAACTTCAGGAAAATCTCGATCTGGTGTTGCAGCCCGCGCAGCCGCAATTCGTGCGCTGGGTCGAAGCCAGCGGCCGAGGCGGCAGCCTGCACGCCACGCCGGTGAATGTCGCCGAAGGGTTCCGGCGCATGCGCGCAACCTATCCCGGCGCATGGATATTCACTTCGGCCACGCTGGCCGCCGGCGACGATTTCTCGCATTTCTGCGATCAACTCGGACTCGATGACGCTGCGACGCTCGGCGTCGAGAGTCCGTTCGATTTTGCGCAGCAGGCGCGCCTGTATCTGCCGCGCGGATTGCCGGAGCCGAATGATCCCGCCTATGCCGATGCCGTCGCCGATGCGGCGCTGCCGGTGATCGAGGCCAGCGGTGGCGGCGCGTTCGTGCTGTGCACCAGCCATCGCGCGCTGCAACGCATTTCCGAGCGGCTGGGCGCACGTCTGCGCATGCCGATGTTCGTGCAGGGGCAGGACAGCCGCGATGCGTTGCTGCGCTCGTTCAGCGAGCACGGTGATGCGGTGCTGGTCGGCACCAGCAGCTTCTGGGAAGGCGTCGATGTCAAGGGCCGGGCGCTGCGCGTAGTGATCATCGACCGCCTGCCGTTCGCCGCTCCCGGCGACCCGGTGTTCGAGGCGCGGCTCGAGGCGATCCGGCGCGAGGGTGGCAACCCGTTCAACGATCACCAGATCCCGCTCGCGGTGATGGCGCTGCGCCAAGGTGTCGGCCGGCTGATTCGCGATGCCGGGGATCGTGGCCTGCTGATGCTCTGCGACCCGCGCCTGCGCAGCAAAGGCTACGGTCGTCGCATGCTGGCGAGTCTGCCGCGGATGCCGCAGACCGACGACCTCGCCGCCGTGCAGAACTGGCTGAGAACCCTGTGAAGCTGCTGGCCATCGATACCGCGACCGAAGCCTGCTCCAGCGCGCTGTGGCTGGATGGTGAAATCCGCGCGCACTTCGAAATCGCGGGGCGCGAACATACGCAGCGTCTGTTGCCACAGGTGGCCGCGCTGCTGGCCGAATGCGGTGTGACTTACGCGCAGCTCGACGGCGTCGTCTGCGGTGTCGGCCCCGGCAGTTTCGCCGGCGTGCGCATCGGCGTCGGCTTCGTCAAGGGCGTCGCGCTGGCGCTGGACCTGCCGGTGGCCGGCGTGTCGTCGCTGGCGATGCTGGCGCAGGGCGCGGTGCGTGAGCAGGGTGCGCAGCAGGTGCTGAGCGTGATCGATGCGCGCATGGGCGAGGTCTATTACGGGGCCTATTCATGCGATGCGCAGGGACTCGCGCAGCCGCTGCTGGCCGAAACGGTCTGTGCGCCGCAGGAGATTCCGGCGGCACCGGCTGCCGGCACGTGGTGCGCGGCGGGGACCGGCTGGGGTGTTTACGAGGAGCGCTTGCGTGCGGCAGCAAACTGCCGGATCGGCGCATTGGCGCCGGCGGCGTTGCCCCATGCGCGGGATGCGTTGCCGCTGGCGCTGCCGCGGTTCAGCGCAGGGCAGGGCCTCGGCGCCGACCGGCTGCTGCCGGTTTACCTGCGCAACAAGGTGGCCCTGACGCTGATCGAGCAAAGGGCTTTGCGCAAGTAATACGCAACACGTAAACTCCGCGTCCTTCGCTGTCGGCCCTGTCTGCCGCAGCACTGTTCTATGGTGGCCCGTGCCGGCCCCCCGCGACGGCAAGCCGTGAACCCCGCCAGGCCCGGAAGGGAGCAACGGTAGCGGTGACGCCGGGTGCCGGGGTCAGCTGGTACGGGTCACCGCCCATCCGTGGCACCTTCAGCCGCGTGCCCGCTTTGCGCACGGCTGGCGATATTTTCACCGCCGACTGGCCTCAGGCGCCTGAATCCGCGAAAATCGGCGGCACTCTCCCTGTCCACGTCCACGTCAGTCCATGAGCTATCTCGCACTTGCCCGTAAATGGCGGCCGCGTCGTTTCGAAGACGTGATGGGGCAGTCGCACGTGGTGCAGGCGCTGAGTCATGCGCTCGACGGCGACAGGCTGCACCCGGCGATCCTGCTGACCGGCACGCGCGGCGTCGGCAAGACCACGCTGGCACGCATCATCGCCAAGGGACTCAACTGCGAAACCGGCGTCAGTGCGCATCCCTGCGGTGTCTGCAGCGCCTGCAAGGAAGTCGACGAAGGCCGCAGCGTCGACATGCTGGAAATCGACGCTGCCTCGAACACCGGCGTCGACAATGTCCGCGACCTCATCGACAACGCGCAGTATTCGCCGGCGGGTGGACGCTACAAGGTCTATCTGATCGACGAAGTCCATATGCTGTCGAAGGGCGCATTCAACGCCCTGCTGAAAACGCTGGAAGAGCCGCCACCGCACGTCAAGTTCATCCTCGCCACCACCGATCCGCAAAAACTGCCGATGACGGTGCTGTCGCGCTGCCTGCAGTTCAATCTCAGGCGACTCACGGTCGGCCTGATCCGCGAACAGCTGGCGCAGGTACTGAACAGCGAAGGCATCGCCTTCGAGCCGGCGGCGCTGGTCGAACTGGCGCGCGCCGCCGATGGCTCGATGCGCGACGGCCTGTCGCTGCTCGACCAGGCGATTGCCTTTGCCGGCGGCGGAGCGGTGCAGCAGCGCGCGGTCGAGGACATGCTCGGCAGCGTCGGCCGACAGACCCTGTTCGACCTGCTCGGCGCCATCGCCGGTCATGACGCAGATGCCATGCTCGCCTGCATCCAGCGGCTGGACGCGCAGGCTCCGGATTACAACGCACTGCTCAACGAGCTGGCCGAGGTGTTGCAACGCATCGCGGTACTGCAACTGCTGCCCAACGCGCGTAATGATGAAGACGAGGATGCGGTCGTCGCGCTCAAGGAGCGCTTGAGTCCCGAAGACGTGCAGCTCTGCTACCAGATCGCCATTCTCGGCCGGCGCGACATGGTCTGGGCGCCAGGCCCGCGGCTGGGATTCGAGATGACGCTGCTGCGCATGATGGCGTTCCGGCTCGACGAAGGCATGCCACAGGCCGCGCCCCAGGCGCCTGCACCCCGCGCAGCAACGAAAGGCGGCGCCGCGAGCGCCACTCCGGCGGCGCAACAGGCGGCGACCGGCCGGGCGTTGCCGGCCGATGCGGACTGGCCGATGCGCGTCGAGGCGATGACGCTCGATGTCTTTGCCACGCAGCTGGCGCGTCACTGCGCCTGGCTGGGTCGCGAGGATCATCGGGTCAGGCTGTCGCTCGATCGCAAGGCGCGGCACTTGTTGCAGGACGACCGCCGCGATGCGATTGCGCAGGCCTTGTCCGCGCAGCTGGGAGCGGCCATCTCGCTGGAAATCGAAGTGGCCGCCGAACAGCCGGCGGCGGCGACGCCCGCACAGCTCGATCAGCAGCGGGCCGAGCAGCGCCAGCATGCGGCCGAGCAGGCCGTCGAGTCGGACAGTGGCGTGCGCGCGTTCAAGGACATGTTTGGCGCCAGCGTGCAGCCCGACTCGATACGGCCGCTGGAATAATATTCTTCTGCCCGTGCGCGGGCGGATTCATCGATGGACATGGAGAGCAGGACATGAAAGGTGCAATCGGCCAGATGATGCGTCAGGCCCAGCAGATGCAGGAAAACCTCAAGCGTGCGCAGGAGGAACTGGCGCGCATGGAAATCACCGGCGAGTCCGGCGCCGGCATGGTCAGGATCACGCTCAGCGGCAAGCATCAGGCACGCAAGGTCGAGATCAGTGCCGATGCGCTCAAGGAAGACAAGGAATTCCTCGAGGACCTGATTGCCGCGGCGATCAACGATGCCGCGCAGAAACTCGACGATGCGACGCAGCAGAAGATGGCCAGCGTCACCGGCGGCATGCAGCTGTCGCCGGGGATGAACCTCGGGTTCTGAAAAAGACGTCCTCGTCCGCTGTCGAATCGAGGGAGAGCGAACCCGGCCCACCATGTCCACTTATTCTCCACGACTGAGCCGCCTGATCGAGGCCTTGCGCCGCCTGCCGGGCGTCGGGCCGAAGTCGGCGCAGCGCATGGCGTTTCATCTGCTCAATCGCGATCGCGAAGGCGCCGAGTTTCTGGGCAGGACCGTGACCGAAGCGCTGGCCGGCATCAGCCGCTGTCCGTCGTGCCGCATGTTCTGCGAAGACGGCCAGTGCGGGTATTGCACGCCCTCGCGCACCGTTTCGGGCCAGCTCTGCGTGGTGGAAGGTCCCGCGGACCTGATGGCGATCGAGGCCGGCACCGCCTATCGCGGCCGCTATTTCGTGCTGATGGGCCGGTTATCGCCGCTCGACGGAATGGGTCCGACCGAACTGGGCCTGCCGCAGCTGGCCGAACAGCTAGCGGGCGGCGAAATCAGCGAATTGATTATCGCCACCAACCCGACGGTCGAAGGCGAGGCGACGGCCCACTATCTCGCCGAGATGGCACGCGGGCGGCAGATCAAGGTCACGCGCATCGCACACGGCGTGCCGATGGGCGGCGAGCTGGAGTACGTCGATGGCGGCACGCTGTCGCATGCCCTCAGCGGGCGTCTGCCGGTCTGACGATGGATGCGAATCCGGAGAAGGGATGAAAGCCGTCGGCCTGCTCAGATACCTGCCGATTGAACAGCCCGAATCGCTGCTCGATCTCGAGTTGCCCAGACCACAGCCGCGCGGCCGCGATCTGCTGGTGGCGGTAAAGGCGGTGTCGGTCAATCCCATCGACTGCAAGCAGCGCGCCCCGAAGGACAAGATCGAGTCCGAGCCGCGCGTGCTGGGCTGGGATGCCAGCGGCGTGGTCGAGGCAGTGGGGCCCGAGGTGACGCTGTTCAGGCCCGGCAACGAGGTCTACTACGCCGGCGACATCACGCGCGCCGGCAGCAACAGCGAGTACCAGCTGGTCGACGAGCGTATCGTCGGGCACAAGCCGCGCAAGCTGTCGTTCGCCCAGGCCGCGGCATTGCCGCTCACCGCGTTGACCGCCTGGGAAAGCCTGTTCGACCGCCTGCGTGTCTCGCGCACGGGGCAGGATCGCGGCAAGCGCCTGCTGGTGATCGGCGGTGCCGGCGGCGTCGGTTCGATCGCTATTCAACTGGCTAAGCGGGTCGCGCGCCTGACGGTGATCGCCACCGCCTCGCGGCCCGAGACCGTGGCGTGGTGCAAGGACATGGGCGCCGATGAAGTCATCGATCATCGCGGCGACCTCGCCGGACAGTTGCGCGCACAAGGCGTCGACGGCGTCGAGTACCTGTTCTGCTGCAACGATACCGACCAGCATTTCCCGGCCTTCGCGCAAGTCGTCTTGCCGCAAGGCACGGTCTGCGCCATCGTCGACTGCGCGCATCCGCACGATCTCACTGCGCTGAAAGCGAAGAGCATCGGGTTCGTCTGGGAGTCGATGTTCACGCGCTCGCGCTTCGGGACCCCCGACATGGCCGAGCAGCACAAGATCCTCAATCGCGTCGCAGACCTGGTGGATATCGGCGATATCCGCAGCACGCTCAACGACGTGCTCGGGCGCATCGACGCCGCCACGCTCCGCCACGCACACGCCCTGGTCGAGAGCGGACGCTCGATCGGCAAACTGGTGCTGGAAGGATTCTAGTGGCGGGGCTCAGTCGGCCAGCAACTGGTCCACTTTTGCGGCGCAGATGAAGTCGTTGTCCGACAGGCCATCGATGGCATGCGTCCACCAGCGCACGGTGCAGGTCTTGTAACCAAAAACCAGCTCGGGATGATGGTTTTCATGATGTGCGATGTAGGCGACGGCATTGACGAACGCCTGCGTGCGGTAATAGTCGCGGAACTCGAAAGTCGCCTCCAGCAACTTGCCGTCGCGGACCAGCGCCCATTCCGGGCGCAGCGAGGCTTTCATCCGGGTGGCGCTGGCAAGGTCGTGCGGCTTGACGCCGCCTTCGCAGGGAATGCAGCGTCGTTGTGCGAGTTCGCTCATGTGAAATATCCTGTCGTGGCCGCGTCCGGCGCCGTCCTTTGCGCGCCGCCGTCGTTTCCCGCACGATACCACCAGATTCCAAACCGCCAAAGTCCATGACCGCAAACGCCAGCAACCTGATCTGGATCGATCTCGAGATGACCGGCCTGGTGCCCGAACAGCACCGCATCATCGAGATCGCGACGCTGGTCACGGACCAATATCTCAACCCGCTGGCGGAAGGGCCGATCATCGCCGTGCATCAGCAGGATGAGAGCCTGGCGGCGATGGATGAGTGGAATACCCGTCAGCATGGTTCGACCGGCCTAACCCGGCGTGTGCGCGACAGCGCTACCAGCGAGGCGCAGGCGGAACAACAGACGCTGGAATTCCTGCGGCAATGGGTGCCTCCGGGAAAATCGCCGATGTGCGGCAACTCGATCTGCCAGGATCGGCGTTTTCTTGCGCGCTGGATGCCGGCGCTGGAAAAATTCTTTCACTACCGCAATCTCGACGTCAGCACGCTCAAGGAGCTGTGCGGTCGCTGGGCGCCGCAGATCGCCAAGGGCTACAGCAAGCATTCCCGTCATCTGGCGATGGACGACATCCGCGATTCGGTGGACGAATTGCGCTATTACCGCGAGCATTTCATCCGGTTGCCGGATTAGAGGATCACGCTCACCCGGGCGCCGCCGAGCGGAGATTCGCCCAGAGTCAGGGTGCCTTCGTAGGCGTTGACGATTTCCATGGCGGCAGCCAGGCCGATGCCCTGGCCCGGAGTCTGATTGTCGGCGCGCACGCCGCGCTCGAGCAGCGCCTCGGCATCTTCCGGGAAACCGGCGCCGTCGTCCTCGACGAGAAGATGGACGCGGTTGCCCTGATGCGCCGCCACGACCCGAACCTGGTGCCTGCACCATTTGGCCGCATTGTCGAGCAGGTTTCCGAACAGCTCGTAGAGATCGCCCTCGTCGGCGCGGATCTGCAGGTCGGAAGGAATCCCGTTGCCGAATTTCACGCCCTTGCCGGCATAGACCTTGTTCAGGGCGTTGATGATTTTGTCGACCAGCGGGTGCAGTGCCAGCGGGGCCGACAGCGTTCGACGGCCGGCGGTAGCCGCCTTGCGCAACTGGTAATCGGTGATCTTCTGGATAGAGCCGACCGGTTCGCGCAAGCGTTCGCGAAGGCCGGCATCAACGTTTTCCTGCTCCATCAGTCCGTGCAGGATCGCCAGTGGCGTCTTCAGGCTGTGGGCGAGATCGCCGAGCGCGTTGCGATAGCGGGTCTGCTGGTTGCGATCCACCTGGATCATGCTGTTGAGCGCCTGCGTCAGCGGCATCAGCTCGATGGGGTAGAGCCCATCGATCTGCGCTTGTCGGCCGGACTCGACGCCCTGCAGCTCATGCGTGAGTTTGCGCAGCGGACGCAGGCTCCAGCGCAGCACCAGGGTCTGTACCAGCAGCAGGGTGAGTGCGGCGCCGCCGAGCCAGCTCCAGAGCGTTCGGCGGAATATCCTGAGTTGCTGCAGAAAGCCGCTGTCGTCTTCCAGCACCTGCAAGGTATAGCGGCGCGGCGCATCGTTGGAATTGAGCCAGCGCAGCCCGAAGCTGAGCGAGAACCAACCATCCTTGTCCTCGAAATCCCAGACGCCGACATCCATCGGCGCCGGCAGCGGCCAGTCGTCGGCCAGGCTCGGCGAGCCCCAGATCAGGCCGCCGCGTTCGTCGACGATGGCGGCTTGCAGGCCGGATTGCGGATTAGCCAGTCGCGGGTCCGGCAGGCGTGGCGCAGGGATGGACAGATCGCCATTCTGGTTCGATTCCGCTGCCGCCAGCAGGGCGAAAACCATGCCTTCGAGCTTGCTGCGCTGTGCCTGCAATGCGCTGCTGCGGAAGGCCTGCTCGAGTCCGGCGCCGCACAGCGCGATGAACACCGCCAGGACCAGCGATGCCGCGACGAGCTGGCGTATGCGCAGTGAGGTCATGGGCCGGGCGTGGCGATGCGTGCAGGCCGTCTACTGATGCGACAAGTCCCAGCGATAGCCCTGGCCGCGCAGCGTCGTGATCGGGCTGAGGCTGCCGTCGGGATCGAGCTTGGTGCGCAGGCGCTTGATGAAGACTTCGATGACGTTGCTGTCGCGCTCTTCGTCTTCGGTGTAGAGATGTTCGGTCAGTTCGGTTTTGGAGATGACCTTGCCGGCGTGCGTCAGCAGGTATTCCAGCACGCGGTATTCGTAGCTGGTCAGTTCGACCGGCTTGCGATCGACGGACACAGATTTCGAGCGGGTGTCGACCACGATCGGGCCGGAAACCATCTTCGGCTGCGCCCAGCCGCCGGAGCGGCGCAACAGCGCGCGGGCGCGTGCCAGCAGTTCTTCCTTGTGAAATGGCTTGACCAGGTAATCGTCGGCGCCGGCCTCGAGTCCCTCGACCTTGTTCTGCCAGCCGTCGCGTGCGGTCAGGATCAGGATCGGATACTTGAGCCCGGCCTTGCGCACGCCGCGGATCACGTCGATGCCGGATTTGCGCGGCAGGCCCAGATCCACGATCGCCAGATCCAGTGCGTACTCGGTGGCCATGTACAGGCCTTGTTCGCCTTCTGCGGCGTTATCGACGGCGAAACCTTCCTCGGCCAGCACCGCGGCGACATGCGCACGCAGGGTGGTGTCGTCTTCAATGATCAGCACGCGCATGGGGGACCTTATTCCGGCAGCGCGAGAGGGGGTGCGGGCGTTGCGTCTGCTGGGTGCGCGTCGGGATTGGACACCAGGACATTGCGCACCTCGCCTTTCTTGAGCAGCTTGACCCGGTAGCCGCCGTCGACGCGTTCGACCGACAGCACGCGTCCTCCGCCGTCCTGCCGTTGCGCGATTCTTGCGGCAGCGCTGGGCGAGAGTCCGCCGGTGTGATGGCCGTGATGATGACCGGGCGCGTCGGCCGCAGGTGCGGCCAGCGCGGACTGTATCAGCAGTCCGCCGAGCAGCATTGCGATGACGGCGATTATGGTGCGCATGATCGACAGCCTAGCGTATCGGGCAACTCACTAAAAGGGCGGTGCCGCGACACCAAGCCGGTTGCGGCGATAAGGGCCACGCTGGGGCGCACGACACGCCAGATCAGTAGCTGGCCGGCTGCACGCTGACCTGCACCTGCATGCGGTTGCCGGGGTCATAGGGCAGACGGGTGCTGTAAAGGCGGCCGCCGTAGCGATAGGTCACGTCATAGCCTTCCAGGCGCTGTTCGTAGCGGTAGCTGTTCACCGTGTGGCAGACCGTGCGATAGCCGACCTGCTGGCTGCCGGCATTGTAGCGGCCGGACTGACTGCCGATGTTGGCGCCGAGGACGGCGCCGACGGCGGTGGCGACATCGCGGCCGCGGCCGCCGCCAAACTGGTGACCGACGACGCCGCCGATGATGCCGCCGAGCAGGGTGCCGGCGACGTTGTTCCGCGGCGGCTCGCTGTAGACCACCTGCTGGTCGCTGCACTGCTGGGCAGGTTCGGCGATTCGCACCTGGGTGTAGACCGGGGTGCGGCTGACCACGCGGGCGTAGGCGACGCCGTCATCCCAGTCGCGCGGTCCGGCGAAGGCCGAGGTCGCGAGGGTCGCGGCCAGCAGCCCGGTCAGCAGGGTGATATTTGTGCGCTGGTTCATTGCCGTTTCTCCTTGCGATGTCTGCTTGTCGATCAGGTTGATCACAGGTTACGGCAGCTAACTGAATTGGCGCTGAATGTTGCGTCGGGCCGGGCTTACTCCGGGCTGCTGTCGGCGAAGCGCTTGAGGTTGTTGGGCGAGAAGTAGCTGGCCGGTGCGTTCCAGTCGTGCTGGATCATGTTGCGCTCCTCATTGGTCATGTTGATGATGACGTAGCGTCGCGACTGCAGGTCGTAATGGACCTGCACGCCGTTGACCACGACCGGCACGTTGGCGAAGTTGATCAGGTGCGACTCGGCAGTGCGCCAGAACTGGCCGCGGTCGTCGTACATGTCTTCCAGCAGCACGATCCAGCTGTCCTCATCGAGGTAGAACGTGCGCTTCTTGTAGATGTGGTTGAAGCCCGGCCGCAACTCGGCCTGGATCACCCAGACGCGGTGCAGTTCGTAGCGTGCCAGGTCCTGGTTGATGTGGCCTTTCTTGATGATGTCCTTGTACTTGAGCTTGTTGCTGTAGATCATGTAGCTGTTGTAGGGCACCAGCATTTCCTTCTTGCCCAGCAGCTTGATGGTGTAGCGGTCGAGCGGGCCGTTGAACATGTCGAGCTGGTCGTGCGTCATCAGGCCGTCGAACAGCGGGTTGTCGTAGCCCACCGCGCCGATGCGGCGCACGCGGCCGACCGCAGGGCTGTAGAACCAGACATCGGTCTTGTCCTTGATCCGGTCGATCGGCACATGTAGCAGGTGCGCCTCGCCGGCGAGGTTCGGCGGTGCCACGGTCTTGGTCAGGGCATAGAGATTCATGCCGTCCATGTTGGCCAGCGTCGTCGCGGGATTGTTGTAGACGTAGGACAGCTCGAGGTAATCGCGCTGCACGACATAGGAGCCGTCGGACTGTGTCACGGCCGAATCCAGATAACCCTTAAAGCCCGTGGTGTTGTAACGCATGATGTGATTCCACATCACCTCGGTGCCGTTCTTGGGAATCGGGAACGGGTAGCCGGAGGTGGTGCAGCAGAATCCGTAGCCGTTGTCGGTCAGCTTGACCGTCGTGGCATTTTTCTTGGTGGCGTCGTAGAACCACTGCGGATACGACGCGCTGCGGTGGGTCTTGTAGACGTTCATCTTGTAATCGGGAAACGTCTTGAACAGGTGCTGGTATCCCTCGGTCAGGATGTTGCTGTACTGCGCCATGTTGGC
>DATMTG010000191.1:0-9996 GCA_035565075.1 Stenotrophobium sp. | reverse complement strand
GCGGGTAGCGGTCTGGCCGCTGTTCCCCCTAAGGCGACGGGTTTTCTGCCGCTGGCTGATTGACCTGTGCGCTGATCAGGCTGGCCGCGCGCAGGAAGGTCTCCCAATTGTGGCTGCCGGGAATGACGGTGAAATGCGAGGGCGGCAGTGCGGTGGCCAGCAGCTGGTCGCCCTTGAGCATGCGGTCGTCGGCGCCGCAGATCATCCAGACGCGCTGCGCGGCCGCCGGATCTTCGCTCCAGCGTTTCACCACGCGCCACATTTCCTGCTGGTAGTTGTCGTTGTCGACCGTCGCCGGCACCGGACCCGGGTCCCACTGCCGGACACCACCGGCGTCGCGGATTTTTTTCTGCAGGTCGGCGGAGCCGAGCCACGGCGCCAGCAGGATGAGTCCGGTCATCGCCCCGGGATGCGCGTACTCGTAGAACAGCACGCCCATGCCGCCGACCGACGCGCCCGCCAGCCAGATCTGCTTGTAACCCTTCTGGCGCGCGGGAGTGATGACGTCGTCGTCGAGGCGCTGCACGATATTGCGCCGCGTGTAATAGGCGAACGTGGCGCTGGTCAGCAGCACGTCGGCCTGTGGCCAGGTCTTGTGGATGGCGGCGCCGATGTCGTGCTTCTGCATGTCCTTGTCGTCGGCGCCGAAGCCCGGCAGCACCACCACCAGCGGGTGCTCCGGCGCCGGCTGCGTGGCGGGCACGAGGATGCTGGCGATCGGGTCGTCGGCATCGCCGATGGTGATGCAGCCGGCGAGCGTCGCGGCGAGAGTCAGCAGGATGACGGCTGGCAACGTTTTCATGCGCGCCTCAGGGCAGCCGCAGCCGCGCGGCGAGCGCGCGCACCACCAGCGGATTGAACGGCAGGCCGAAATGGCTGCTGAACACCTCGACGTTCTCGGTGTTGTCCGCCGTTTCCTCGCGCGAGCAGTGCCACTCGACGATGCCGTCGGTGCGGCTGTAGATCGCCACGCACGGCACCGGCGGCGGCACGCGGCGGCGCTGGAAGCCGTCCCAGTCCAGCTTCATCGGCTTGCCGCGGTTCACGTAGCGGAAAATCGGCGTCATGTTGTTGGCGTCGGGGTGGCCGTTGATCGGACTGCCGAGCGTGAACACGCGACGCACAAGGTGCGGCTGCGCGCGCGCCATCTCGCGCACGAATACGCCGCCGAGGCTCCAGCCGATCAGGCTGACCTTGCCGCCGTGTTCGTCGTGCAGGGCGCGCAGGCGCTCGCCGAGCTTTTCCTTCATGCCGGCACGCATGCCGAGATTGCGGCCGAGGCCCCAGCCCTGCGCGTCATAACCCAGTTTCGAGAGGACGTGCCGCAGCGGCGCCGTCGTGCGGTCGTCCGCGCCGAACCCGGGGACGACCATCACGGCATGACCGTCGCCACGGGGCAGCCGGCGCAGCAGCGGCAGGCTTGCGAGCAGGCCGCCAAACTCCGCGACGACGCGGCCTTCGAGCAGCAGGAGCAGGGGCGACGGCGGCTTTTTGGGAACGTCCTGTTCGCGCTGTGGGTCGACTGGCATGTCTTTTCCTTGGCGGTGGTGGCACATTAACGCCCGGCAGGCCATTGCAAACGACGACTGCCGGACTCGATCAACCGGGATGATGCATGAACCAGTATGGCGCGACTGCGAAGACTTTTCACTGGCTGATGTTCCTGCTGATCGCCGCCGCGTTCGGGCTGGCGTGGACGTTTGGCGACATGCACCTGAGCCCGCTCAAGCTCAAGCTGATCAACTGGCACAAATGGGTCGGGGTGACGATATTTCTGCTGGTGTGGCTGCGCCTGGGTTGGCGCCTGCTGCATGCGCCGCCGCCAATGCCCGCGATGCCGGCCTGGCAGAAGCGCGCGGCTGAAGTCACGCATCGCATGTTGTATCTGTTCATGATTGCGCAGCCGGTGACCGGTTGGCTGATGAGTTCGGCCAAGGGCGTGACCACGGTGTATTTCGGGTTGTGGCCGCTGCCCGATCTGCTGGCCAAGGACAAGGCATTGGGGGCTGCGTTGGCGGAAGTACACGGAACGCTGGCGTGGATCATCCTGGGATTCATCGCGCTGCATGTGCTGGCCGCGCTCAAGCATCTGTTTATTGACCGCGATGGCGTGATGATGCGCATGCTGCCTTGATGGCAGCGCCGCGTCCGGAGAATTAGTAAATGCGTTTATGGATTGCATTGCTGTGCGTGTGGCTGCCGTGGGCGGCACTGGCGGGTGCCCGGCCGGTGCAGACGCAGGGCAGCACGATCGGTTTCGCCATCACGCAGATGGGCGCGACCTTGCAGGGTCAGTTCAGGCGCTTCGCGGGAACGGTGACGCTGGATCCGGCGCATCTGGATGTGGCCGCCATCGCGATGCAGGTGGATGTCGCCAGCGTCGACGCCGGCGGCGATGACGCCAATGGCGCGGCACTGCAGGCCGACTGGCTGGATGCCGCTGCGCATCCGCAGGCGACGTTCATCAGCCACAGTGTCACGGCCCTGGGCGGCGAGCGCTATCAGGCAGAGGGCACGCTGCGCATCAAGGGGGTTTCCCATCCGGTGCGGATTCCCTTCGCGTGGCACGTGAACTCGAACGGTACAGCCGCGATCGATGGCCAATTCCAGTTCCGGCGCGGCGACTATGCGCTTGGCGAAGGCGACTGGAGCGGTTTCGATGTGATCGCCAATGTCGTGTCGATGAAATTTCATCTTGTACTCGGCGCAGCCGGGTCAGGTTCCCCAGGTCCGAAAAACAGGAGCGTCAAATGAACAAGATTCTGTCCCGCCTGCTGCTGGCTGCCACGGCCGCGGCCGTCATTCCGGCATACGCCGCTTCCGAAACCTACACCATCGATCCCAGCCACAGTTTCCAGAAATTCTCCTACCAGCATCTCGGTTACTCGCATCCCGAAGGCCGCTTCGACAAGACCACCGGCACCATCACGCTGGACATGGCCCGGCACAGCGGCACGGCGGATGTCACCACGGAAGTGAGTTCGATCAGCACCGGCGTGCCTGCGCTGGACGAGCATCTGCAGAAGCCGGATTTCTTCGACGCGGCGAAATACCCGACCATCACCTTCAAGTCGCACGACTTCAAGTTCAAGGGCGATACGCTGGCCTCGGTGACCGGCGATCTGACGATACACGGCGTGACCCGGCCGGTGACGCTGGAGGTGACCAACTTCGCCTGCCATCCGCACCCGATGAACCACAAGCCGGCCTGCGGCGTCGACGCCACCGCCACCATCAAGCGCTCGGAGTTCGGGGTTGGTGCCTATGTGCCGATGGTCAGCGACGAAGTCAGACTGACGATCGAGGTCGAGGCCTTGCAGAAATAGGTGCCGGCCCCGGAATCAAAGATGTGCAAATGATTCGCATTAAGCGCAAGCCGGGAAGCTGGGCGATATCATCGGATTCACTCCACCCGACAGAAGAAGAGGAATCGTCATGTCCGAACTATCCAGCAGCCGCCGCAAATTCCTGCGCAATCTCGCCGTCGGGGCCGCCGCCCTGCCGCTGGCGCGCCTGCCGCAGGCGCTCGCCGCAGGCCTGCCGCATCTGAATCCCGCCGATCCCGCGGCCAAGGCCCTGGGCTACACCGACGATGCCGCCAAGCTCACGGCGGCGAAGGAGCCGACCTACAAGAAAGGCGACGACTGCGCCAACTGCGCGCTGTTCCAGTCGGCGCAGGCCAGTGGCGGCTACGGGCCTTGTGCGGCGTTCCCCGGCAAGGATGTGCATGAGAAGGGCTGGTGCCGCGCGCACTCGCCCAAGACCTGAGCATCAGGCCGGGTCGGCGTGACGCTGCCGCATTTCTTCGATCTGCTCGGCGTTGCGGTGTTTGCCGTGTCCGGCGCGCTGGCCGCGGGACGCAAGAGCCTCGACCTGATGGGCGTGATGGTCATTGCCATCGTCACCGCCATCGGCGGCGGCACCCTGCGCGACCTGTTGCTGGACCGTCACCCGGTGTTCTGGGTCGCGAGTCCGGATTTCCTGAGCGTGTCGCTGGCAAGTGCGCTGCTCACGCTGGTCTATGTGCGCTGGCTGCATCCTCCTGACCGCCTGTTACTGGTGGCGGACGCCTTTGGCCTGGCCCTGTTCACCATTTCCGGCGCGCGCATTGCCCAGCAGATGCAGGTCGAAGGCGTCATTGTCGTGGTCATGGGGGTTATCACCGGCGTCTTCGGCGGTGTGCTGCGCGATGTGCTCTGCGCCGAGATTCCGATGATCCTGCGCAAGGGCAGCATCTATGCGACCACCGCCATCGCCGGGGCGTCGGTGTTCGTGCTGATGGACGACCTCGGCCTGCACCGTATGGGCGCAGCCATCACGGGCATGGCGGTGATCGCATTGCTGCGCCTGGGCGCCATCGCCTGGAACTGGTCGTTGCCGGTATTCAGTCTCGCCGATCGCGGCGACGTCAGACGCTAGACCAGCTGCAGTTCGGTCAACTCGTCTTTCAGGTAGGCGTAGTAGATCGGCGCGGCGATCAGGCCGATCAGGCCGAACGCGGCCTCCATCACCAGCATCGCCGCCAGCAGTTCCCAGGCGCGTGCACGGATGTGCGAACCGATGATGCGCGCGTTGAGAAAATATTCCAGCTTGTGGATCGAGATCAGGAACGCCAGCGAAGCCAGCGCCACCGGGAACGAATAACTGAAGCTGACCAGCACGATCGCCGTGTTTGATACCAGGTTGCCGATGATCGGCATCAGGCCAGCGACGAAGGTCAGGGCCACCATGGTCTTGACCAGCGGCAGATGGATGCCGGCCATTGGCAGGATCACCATCAGGAAGAAGGCGGTGAAGACGGTGTTGATGCCGGCGATCCAGGCCTGTGCGAACACCACGCGCCGGAACGACAGGCTCATGCGCTGTGCGTGGCGGGTGATGATGCGCGCGAGCGGGCGATGCGCTTGCAGCGGAACCGCCTGGTGCAGGGCCAGCATCGCGCCGATCACCATGCCGATGAGGATATGCGCGGTGACCTGGCCGACGATGCGGCCGGCGCCCGGCAACGCGCTGGAATTTTCCTTGAGCCACACCACCATGGCCTGGCGCAGGTCGCTGGCGTCGGCGGGAATGTAATTGCCCAGCCAGGCGGGAATCTGGTCGCGGGAGTTTTCCAGTACCTCCGCAAGCTTCTGCAACAGCGCCGGGAAACTGTCGCCGCCGTGCCGGAAGGCGGCGGTCAGTGCCACCACCGCGAGGATCAGCAGGCTCACCACCAGCGTCGACAGGATCGCGACGGCGACGATCCGGGCGCGGTCGGCCGACAGCCGGCCCAGTCCCAGGCGCGGCGCCAGCGAGGTCACCAGCTCATGCACCAGCATGCAGGAAAAGATCGCGCTGAGCAGGTGCAGTTTCAGGATGGCGCACAGCACGATCACCGCGACGACCAGCGTTGCAATCTCGCTGTTGGCTGCCGCAGGAGCATCCGGGGAGGTATTCATGCGCGAATGGTATCCCGCGCGCCGGGGCGGGAACAGGGTGGCAATCGCTGCCATAATCCGCCGCCGGTCCTTACACAGAGCCAGAGCCATGCGCAGCCACCGTCACCAGGAAACCCATTTCGGCCAGTCCGATCGCGTCCGCGATATCGTCATTGGCGCGGCCGACGGGCTCACCGTGCCGTTCGCGCTGGCGGCCGGACTCGCCGGCGTCGCCACCACCTCGGGCATCATCGTGGCTGCCGGCTTCGCCGAGATCGTCGCCGGCACCATCGCCATGGGACTCGGTGGATTCCTGGCGGCGCGCTCGCAGGCCGATCACTACGACTCCGAACTGGAGCGCGAGCGCAGCGAGGTCCGCGAGATTCCCGAACACGAACGCCGGGAAGTGGCGGAGATTCTCGAAACCTACGGCCTGCACGGCGAGGTGCTGAAAAAAACCGTGGATGCGCTGACCCGGGATCACGACCGCTGGGTGGATTTCATGATGCGCTTCGAACTCGGGCTCGAAAAACCCGCGGACGGACGCGCGCTCAGTTCGGCGCTGACCATCGGCGGCGCCTATTTCGCCGGCGGCCTGGTGCCGCTGCTGCCGTACATGCTGCTGGCCGACCTGAAGCAGGCGCTGGCTCTGTCGGCCGCAGCGACGCTGGCGACCCTGTTCGGTTTCGGCGCGGTCAAGGGGCGTTACACCGGCCTGCCGATGCTGAAGTCGGCGATACAGACCACCGTCATCGGCGGTCTGGCCGGCGCCGCCGCATTTTTCGCCGCAGGGCTGGTGAGCTGAACCAAGCGGCGACGCCAGGTCCAAAGTCCCGTTGACATTCCCCCGTTCATCCACGAAAGGAGCGATTGCATGAAACTCTACTATTCCCCCGGCGCCTGTTCGCTGTCGCCGCATATCGTCGCCTGCGAGGCGGGGCTGCAACTGCAACTCGAAAAAGTCGACCTGGCCGCCAAGAAAACCGCCACCGGCGCGGATTTTCTGGCGATCAATCCGAAAGGCTACGTGCCGGCGCTGGTGCTGGACAGCGGTGAACTGCTGACCGAGGGCCCGGCCATCGTGCAGTACCTGGCCGACCTCAAGCCGGCCAGCAAGCTGGCGCCGGCCCATGGCACGCTGGCGCGTTACCAGTTGCAGTCGTGGCTCAACTTCATCTCCACCGAGATTCACAAGCAGTTCACGCCGCTGTTCAAGCCGACCACGCCGGCGGAAGTGCGGCAGGGGCAGGTGGAACTGCTGGGCAAGCGCTTCGACCTGGTCGTCAAGGCGCTGGCCGGCCAGGCGTATCTCACCGGCGACTCGTTCACCGTGGCCGATGCCTACCTGTTCACCGTGGTCAACTGGACAAACTTCGTCAAGATCGATCTCGGCCCGTGGCCCGAGCTGCAGAAATTCCAGGCGCGGGTGGCCGCACGTCCGGCGGTGCAGCAGGCCCTGCAGGCGGAAGGTCTGCTGAAAAAGGCTTGAGCGCGGCCGCGGCGTGCCGTTATACTCCACGCCGCTCAACATCCGCAGAATATTTTCAATGACACGCAAGCAGCACGCCGTACTCGTCCTCGTCAAGGTCGTCGTTAGCGACGCACCGTAGGGGACGCTGCCTGCAACAAACAGCCCCCGCCGGTGCGAACCGGCGGGGGTTTTCTTTTTGCCGCGCCGGTTTTCATCGCAGGGGTCCACACACCAGGGACCTTTCCATGAACATCACAGGTGCAGAAATCATCGTGCAGTTGCTGCAACGCCAGGGCGTGCAGACCGTCGCCGGCATTCCCGGCGGCGCGCTGCTGCCGCTCTATGAGGCGCTGCACGATAGCGGCATCCGCCACATCCTCGCCCGCCACGAACAGGGTGCGGGTTTCATCGCCCAGGGCATGGCGCGCGTCAGCGGCCGTGCGGCCGTCTGCCTGGCGACGTCAGGCCCGGGTGCGACCAACCTGGTGACGGCGCTGGCCGATGCCATGCTCGACTCGGTGCCGCTGGTCTGCATCACCGGCCAGGTGCCGCGGCACCTGATCGGCACCGATGCGTTCCAAGAAGTGAAAACCGGGCACATCACCGACAGCATCACCAAGGCCAACTTCCTGGTGCAGTCCGCGGCGGAACTGCTGGACGTGATTCCGGAAGCCTTCCGCATCGCCGAAGGCGGCCGGCCGGGGCCGGTGCTGATCGATGTGCCCAAGGACGTACAGCAGGAGCACGCCGAATTCGCGCACTGGCCCGCGCCGGGCTGCGGCTACGTGCCCGACCCGCCCGATGCGGCGCTGATCGGGCAGGCGGCCGCGATGATCGACGCCGCGCGCAGGCCGGTGCTGTACCTGGGTGGCGGTGTGGTCAAGTCCGGCGCGCAGGCCGAAGCGGTTGCCCTGGCCGAGCGCGCATCGCTGCCGACCACCACGACTCTGATGGCGCTGGGCACCCTGCCGGCCGGTCATCCGCTGGCGCTGGGCATGCTCGGCATGCACGGTGCGCGCTACACCAACCAGGCGATTGCGGAATGCGACCTGCTGATCGCGGTGGGCGCGCGCTTCGACGACCGCGCCACCGGCAGGCTGGAACGCTTCTGTCCGCAGGCGAAGGTGATTCACATCGACGCCGACCGGCGCGAGCTGGGCAAGCTGATGACGCCGACGCTGGCGATCGAGGCCGATGCCCGTGCCGCCCTGGCGGCGCTGATGCCGCGGGTGCGGCCGCAACTGCGCAGCGACTGGCTGCTGCACGTCGCGGCCTTGCGCCGGCAGATGCCTTTGCGCCTGCCGGGGCTGGACGATCCGCGCACGCCGTACGGCATCGTGCGCGCGGTGGCCGGGCTGGCCGGGCCGGACGCGGCGGTGACCACCGATGTCGGCCAGCACCAGATGTGGGTGGCGCAGAGCTACCCATTCCGGCGCGCCGACCGCTGGCTGACCTCCGGCGGGCTGGGCACCATGGGGTTTGGCCTGCCGGCGGCGATCGGTGCGGCGCTGGCCCTGTCCGGCGATGCCGTGGTGTGCTTCAGCGGCGACGGCAGCCTGCTGATGAACGTGCAGGAACTGGCGACGCTGGCGGAACTGGACCTGAACGTGAAACTGGTGGTGCTGGACAACGCGGCGCTGGGCATGGTGCACCAGCAGCAGCGGCTGTCGTACCGTCAGCGCCACGTCGGCTCGGCGTTTCATCGTGCGACGGATTTGTGTGCGGTGGCGCGGGCCTTCGGCATTCGCGCCGTCGACCTGGGCGCTGCCGGCGACGCCGCCGATGCGCAGCTGCGCGTGCAACAGGCATTCGCGACGGCCGGGCCGGTGATGATTCGCGTGCCGGTGGCTGTCGCCGAGCAGGTGCTGCCGATGGTGCTGCCGGGCATGGCCAACGTCGAGGCCATTGACTGAGGCGACTCCGGTGATTCAAATGCAAGGAACCTGCGCATCCGCGGCCTGTCTGATGCGTATCAACGGACGGGGGCTTTGCGGACGCGTCGGAACGGCATCATGAAAACACACGGTCAAATCATCGCCAGCAGCTTCCGCCCGCATCCGCTGCTGCGCAACCCGCACGCGCAGACGCTGTTCGCAGCGTTGCTGCGACCGACGCCGGCACTGGCCATCCGCCGCGAGCGGCTGGAACTCGACGATGGCGACTTCGTCGACCTGGGCTGGAGCGGCGACGGCAATGCCGAGGGTCCGATCGCGGTGCTGGTGCACGGGCTCACCGGCGGTTTCGAGTCCAAGTACCTGCGCGGACTGGCGCAGCGCCTGGTCGCGCGCGGCTGGCGCACGGTGGCCTTGCAACTGCGAGGCGGCGGTCCCGAACCGAATCGCACGACGCGGCTCTACAACCACGGCGATACCACCGACCTGCGTCACCTGCTGCACCTGCTGCGCCAGCGCGAACGCAACACGCCGCTGAGCGTGGTCGGCTGGTCGCTCGGGGCCAACGTGGTGCTCAAGGCGCTGGGCGAGGAAGGCGACGCACTGCCGGTGACGGCGGCCGTCGCAGTGTGCGCGCCATTGCGCCTGGTGCCCTGCGCCGAGCGGCTGCGCCATGGATTTTCCAGGCAGTACCAGGACCGGCTGTTGCGCGAGCTGTATGAAATCCTGCGCCGGAAACACCAGGTCAGGCAGGTGCCGCTGGCGCCCGGCGTCGATCTCGAAGCGGCGCTGAAGGCGCGCGATTTCTTCGAGCTCGACGACGCGTTCACGGCGCCCAACAACGGTTACCGCGATGCGCTGGATTACTACACACAGTGCGAATGCGGCGCCTTTCTCGGCCGCATCCGCCGGCCGACCCTGATCATCAACGCCGACGACGATCCGTTCATGGACCCGGCGATCCTGCCCGTCGCGGAGGAACTGGCGCCGCAGGTCACGCTGGAACTGGCCGGGCACGGCGGCCATGTCGGATTCGTCGCCGCCGGCAGGTTCGGCCAGCCGGAGTACTGGCTGGAGCCGCACATCGAGCACTATCTTGCGGAGGCGGTCGCCGACGATGGGCATGCGCTCGCCGGGCACGGCGTGGACGCGCTGGCCTGAGCGGGTCAGCTCCGCAGCACCACCCGCTCTGACGGTTTGGGCCAGTAAATTT
>DATMTG010000190.1:0-2423 GCA_035565075.1 Stenotrophobium sp. | reverse complement strand
GTTTTTATTTCGTTGAATAAAGCATTGCGTCACTCGCACCTGGCAAATACGTCAAAGGCTGAATCCCCTGCGCTGCATGAACAGGGACATCTGCGCGCTACCGGGCGAAGGACTACGACCTGTGTGCGGAAGAGACGTCCTTCGCTGGATTAGATACCGTACCCAGTTTCATGGCAAGCGCCCTCCAGAGGCTAAAATGCACGCCTTATGAGCATCCTCGGCATCGAGACTTCCTGCGACGAAACTGCGGCCGCGATCTATGACGGCGAGCGCGGGCTGCTGGCGCATGCGCTCTACAGCCAGGTGGCGCTGCACGCCGAATACGGCGGCGTGGTGCCGGAGCTGGCTTCGCGCGACCACGTGCAGCGAATCAACCCGCTGATTCGCGAGGTGTTGCAGCGGGCCGGGTTGCAGCCAGGCAAGCTTTCCGGTGTGGCGTATACCGCCGGGCCGGGGCTGATCGGCGCGCTGATGGTCGGCGGTGCGGTGGCAGCGGGCATTGCTGCTGCGCATGACCTGCCGCTGATTCCGGTGCATCACATGGAGGGGCATCTGCTGGCGCCGATGCTGGAGGAAAACCGACCGCAGTTTCCATTCGTGGCGCTGCTGGTGTCGGGCGGTCACACTTTGCTGGTGGAGGTGCAGGGCGTCGGCCGCTACCGGATTCTCGGCGAGAGTCTCGACGATGCGGTCGGCGAGACGTTCGACAAGACCGCGAAAATGCTCGGCCTGCCGTATCCCGGCGGACCGCATCTGGCAAAACTGGCGCAGCACGGGCGACCCGGCCGCTATAAATTTCCACGGCCGATGACCGACCGGCCCGGACTGGATTTCAGTTTCAGCGGACTCAAGACCGCAGTGCTGACGGCCCTGCCCCGATCGGCGACCGAGATGGACAAGGCCGACATCGCCCAGGCTTTTCAGGAGGCGGTGACCGAAACGCTGACGATCAAATGCGCGCGGGCGCTGGAGCAGACCGGCTTGCGTTCGCTGGTGGTGGCGGGCGGCGTCGGCGCCAATCTGCGTCTGCGCGAGCGGCTGGGCGCACTGGCCACCGAACGCGGCCTTGCGGTGTATTTCCCGCGTCACGAATTCTGCACCGACAATGCGGCGATGATCGCCTATGCCGGCTGGGCGCGACGGCATCAGGCGCAGCCGTCACCCGGCGCGTTGGCGCTGCGTGCACGCTGGCCGCTGACGGAACTCGAGGCCGCATAACTATGGACACGGTTTTCATCGAAGGGCTGCAGGTGCAGACGCTGATCGGCGTACACGATCACGAGCGTCGTGCGCCACGGCGGCTGCTGCTCGATCTGGAGATGGGCACCGACCTGCACGCCGCTGCGGCCAGCGATGCGGTGCGTGATGCGGTCGATTACCAGGCGGTGCGCGACGCGGTGGTGGCCTTTGGCGCCGCGCAGCGCTTCCATCTGCTGGAGGCGTTCGCCGAGCACCTGTCGCGCAAACTATTTGCCGAGTTCCCGATCGACACGCTGCGCCTGCGCATCGACAAGCCGGGTGCGGTGGAAGGGGTGGCGATGGTCGGGGTGGAGATCCGGCGCCAGCGCGGCGATTACGCGGTCTGCGGGCGCTGATCCGAAAGCAGGGTTCCGGGGATCAACGCCCGCAGGTTTACGCCGCGTCCTGCGATCAGCCGTGACGGCGCAGGTTGTGCCGCTTGTTGTGGATGCGCGCGCTCTGGTGGTTTTCCTTGCGCTGGATGCGGGCCTGTTCGCGGGCGTTGACGCCGCCGTGCGAGGCCCGGGCTTCGGTGCGATCGACATGCGCCTGGCCGCGTTCCAGTTTGCCGGCTTCGCGGTTGTTCAGCGAGCCGGACTTGAGGCCGTTTTCGATGCGCTGCTGCTGGTTGGCATTGCGCTGCACATCGGCCTGCAGACGCCTGGATGAACGCGAATCGGGATTGCCGGTCGCGGCGTTGTGCTTGTCGTGTGCGATGTCCTTGCTGACGTGATTCTGCGCGGCCTTGAGCCTTGCCTGCTCGGCGGGCGAGATCGAGCCGTTGCGGTCGTCGCGTTTCTCCATCCGGTCGACGTGCGCCTCCTGCTTTTCCAGCTTGCCGGCTTCACGGCTGTCGAGCTGGCCGGACTTCAGCCCCTGTTCGATGCGGTCCTGCTGGTTGACGTCGCGCTGCACGTCGGCGGTGTTGCGGTCGTGGACGGTGGTGGTGGCTTGTGCGAAGACGGGCGCGGCGGCGAGCAGGCTCATCGCGGCCAAAGCGAAGTGATATTTGCGGAAATACATACGGTCCTCCTGATCTGATGGGTTGAAGTGATGCGCATCACGGGCATCAGATTGAGCGCCCGATGCTGAGCGGGAACTGAATGCGCGAGGCCGTTGCAAAAATTTACAGGGAGCAGGTTTTATGGCCCACCCGCTCTCGGGGCCTGGGCCGGAAATGCTGT
>DATMTG010000189.1:0-2755 GCA_035565075.1 Stenotrophobium sp. | reverse complement strand
CGAATGCGGCCCGTTTTTTTGTGCAATCCAGGGCTTTACTGGCTCACTTCACTCTGCAACAACCAGCCGTCGCTGCCACTCGGGGTTTTTACATACCACCAGGTGCCGCCCACATTCTGCATTGGGGTTATCAGCCGGATTGCCGTTCCCTCCGGGAGCGGCTGTGCGGCCTGTGCGCGCAGAACCGGCTGGTTGCGCAGTTGCGCGCCGGCCGCTGCATGCGCCAGCGTGCCTTCGGCGAGGGCAGGCGGCGGAGCGGGGGTTTCATCCCGGGCCGGAGTCGCCGATGGCGCAGCAGGCATCATGATGGGGGCGGGTGGACTTGCCGGGGCAGCGGGCGCGACGGACAGAGGTGCGCGTTCGGGCGCACGGCGGCCGGGTGCGCCGCCACAGCAGACATTGAAATTGAAGATCACGCGTATCCCGACGTTGTTTGCGCTCAACCCCTGCTACGCACCGTTGGTATCGGTGTAGTGGTAACGCAGCAGGTTATAGGTCAAGGCCAGTCCGGCGTCGAAAAACCGCGATGAACCGCTCATCCATGCCAGCCGGAAGCCGGCACCGGTGGCGGGCTTGAGCTTGAGCGTCGGCCCGAACTGGTCCTGATGGAGCTTGATGTTGAAATTGCCGATGGCGCCGACACCGAAAGAGAAATGATCGGTGAAGCGATAGCTGGGCATCACTTCCCAGGTCATGCGGTCGAGGTAGATGTCGGCGTTATCTGCGGAAACGCCCTGGTACTTGTAGCCGAGGGTGGCGCGCAGGTCGAAGCGGGAATCACGCGACGGCATGATGTGTCCGCCGACCGCGAAGGCGATGCCCTGTCCCGTCCGGATGTTTTCGTGGTCGCCATTGGTGAAGATGACCGTTGCAGCCTTGTCGCCGCCAAAATCGTAGCCAAGATCCAGTGTCGGCCCGAAGACCGGCCCGCCGCTTTCCTGTGCCAGTGCAGCCGCCGGCAATACCATGAGCGCGCACGCGCCCAGCAGAATTCCACGCATGATCCCCTCCCGAGTTTTCTGGTTTTCAGTCCGGAGATTTGATTTCGGTAAATCCCGGATGGCGCTGCCAATCTAGCACAGTGATCGGGATTCTAGAGCCGGCTTGGTGGCCGATGCGCACTGCCATTCAATCGTTACTTGATGCTCTTGATCAGTGCGTTCATCAGGCCGCGCGTGATCGAGCTGGTGACCTGGCGCGTGACCTGGTAGCTGACCTGTTTGACCACGCGCGAGTTGACGAAGCTGTCCCAGGCGCTCGGCTCCCCGCTGTTGCCGGCGGCGGGTTTCGTCGCGGCAGCGGGTGCGGCCGCCAGTGTGCCGACGGCACGCGTGGCGAGCATCTCGCGGGCGCTTTCGCGGTCGATCGCCTGTGCGTACTTGTGTACCTGCGGCGTGTTGCAGCGCTGCGCCAGTTCGGCTTCGCTCAGCGGCGCCATGCGCGTCGCTGGTGGAATCATGCGTGTGGCAAACGGTGGCGTCGGCACGCCTTTGGGTGACAGCACGGTCACCAGCGCCTCGCCGATGCCGAGCGAGGTGAGCGTGGCCTGCACATCGTAGAAATCGGTTTTTGGAAACGTGCGCGCGGCAGATTTCATTGCCGCTTCGTCGTCGGGTGTGAACGCGCGCAGCGCGTGCTGCACCTTATGGCCGAGCTGACCGAGCACGCTCTGCGGCACGTCACGCGGATTCTGGGTGACGAAGAAAATGCCGACGCCCTTGGAGCGGATCAGGCGCACGACTTTTTCCACTTCATCGAGCAGCGCTGCACTGGCGTCCTTGAACAGCAGGTGGGCTTCGTCGAAGAAGAACACCAGCTTGGGCTTGTCGGCGTCGCCGACTTCCGGCAGGTGGTTGTAGAGCGTCGCCAGCATCCACAGCATGAAGGTGGAAAACAGCACCGGCTTGTCCTGCACGTCAGATAGTTCCAGCACGCTGACCAGGCCGCGGCCGTCGCGCTCGAACTGGATCAGGTCGTTGAGATCGAATTCCGGTTCGCCGAAAAACTGCGCGGCGCCGGCCATCTCCAGCGTCACCATCTGCCGCAGCAACACCGACACGCTTTGCTTGGAGATGCTGCCGTAGTCCTTGAGCTCGGCGGCGTTGTCGGAGAGGAATTGCAGCACCGCGCGCAGGTCGGCGAAATCCAGCAGCAGCAGGCCCTTGTCGTCGCAGTACTTGAACACCAGCGTCAGCACGCTGGTCTGGGTGTCGTTGAGGCCGAGGATTTTCGCCAGCAGCAGCGGCCCGAACGATGACACCGTTGCGCGCAACTGTGCGCCGCGCTTGCCGGACAGCGACAGGAATTCCACCGGCGAGGCCATGCCGCGCCAGGCATAGCCGGTGTCCTTGGCGCGCTGGGCGATGCGCTCGTTGCTGTCGCCGGCCGCGGCGATGCCGGAGACGTCACCTTTGACGTCGGCCAGAAAGACCGGCACGCCGGCGTTGGACAGTTGTTCGGCGATCAGTTGCAGCGTCTTGGTCTTGCCGGTGCCGGTGGCGCCCGCAATCAAGCCATGGCGGTTGATCATCGCCAGCGGCAGACTCACCAGCGGCTCGGGATCGCACTCGTTGTCATGGACCACGGCACCCAGCGTGATGCTGTTGGCGGTGGCGGGAAACGCGGTGCGCGCGGCGGCGATGACTTTGGGATCCATGTCTCGGGGCGTGGCGGGTGGAGCGGCGATTGTAGGGGAAACAAGCACGGCAACGGCCACCCGCTCTCGGCTCAGGGAGCGAAAATGTTGTTATTTTAT
>DATMTG010000188.1:0-6818 GCA_035565075.1 Stenotrophobium sp. | reverse complement strand
GTGGCGTCACGGCGCCGGCAGGGAACCCCGGCACGGTTTGCACGTCTCAAGCTTTCCGCAGCGCATGCTAACCTTGCACCGTTTCCGCACCGTCCATCCCATGAAAACATTACTGACCCGGCTGTTCGCCGCATCCCTGCTGTTGCTGACGGCCTCGGCCGGCGCCGCGCAAGTGCTCGACCGCATCATCGTCGTCGTCAACGACGGCGTCATCCTGCAGAGCGAGCTCGACACCGCGATGGCCCAGGCCCGCGACGAACTCCGGCAGCGCAAGATCAGCGACCCGCCGCAAGACGTGCTGCGCGCGCAGGTGCTCGAGCACCTGATCCTCGACAAGATCCAGATCGAGCGCGCCAAGCAGGCCGGCATCACCGTCGACGATCGCGAACTCAACGACGTCATGAACAATATCGCCTCGCACAACGGCATGACGCTGTCGGCGTTCGCCGACGCCATGCGCAAGGAAGGCATGGACTACCTGGCCATGCGCAACCAGGTGCGCGACCAGGTCCTGATCAACCGCCTGCGGCAGAAGGAAGTGGAAAGCCGCATCGTCGTCACCGACCAGGACGTCGACCAGTACCTTGCCGGCCAGAGCGCCGCGGACAACGTCGAATACCACCTCTCGCACATCCTGGTCGCGGTGCCTGACGGCGCCAGCCCCGAGGTCCGCGCCAAGTACCGCGCCAAGGCCGAGGACCTGGTCAAGCAGCTCAGGGGCGGCGCCGATTTCGCCCAGCTCGCCATCGCCCACTCCGACGGCCAGCAGGCGCTCAAGGGCGGCGACCTCGACTGGCGCAAGGCCGCCGACCTGCCGGCGGTTTTCGCCGAGGAGGCCGCCAAGCTCAAGAAAGGCGAAGTCAGCGACGTGATCGACGCCGGCAGCGGTTTCCACATCCTCAAGCTCGACGACGTGCGCGGCGGCGATACCAAGCAGACCGTGACCGAAACCGACGCCCGCCACATCCTGATCACGCCCAATGCGGTGCGCGACGAGGCACAGTCGCAGGCGCTGATCCGCGACCTTTACGACCGTCTCAAGCGCGGCGAGGACTTCGCCAAGCTGGCCGAACAGTATTCGGACGATCCGGGCTCCAAGAATGGCGGCGGCGATCTCGGCTTCCAGCCGCCGGGCGTGTTCGACCCGGTGTTCCAGCAGCAGATCGATGCGCTCAAGCCGGGCGAAATCAGCGCGCCGTTCCACACCAAGTTCGGCTGGCATATCGCCAGCGTGATCGCGCGCCGCACGCGCGACATCACCAATGACACCCGCCGCGCGCGTGCGCGCGAAACCCTCGGCCAGCGCAAGTTCGCCGAAGAAACCGAAACCTGGCTGCGCCGCCTGCGCTCGGAAGCCTACGTCGAATACCGCATCCAGTCCGACGCCGACGCCGCGGAAGCCGCGAAATCCTGAGCTGGAGCGTCACGCGCCGTGAGCCGTGAGACCCCCGTCAGCCGTCTGCTCGTCACCCCCGGCGAGCCGGCCGGCATCGGCCCCGACCTGCTGATCCGGATCGCCCAGGCCGCGCAGGCCGCCGAGCTGGTCGCCGTCGCCGATCCGCAGTTGCTGCAGCAGCGCGCCACGCAGCTGCGCCTGCCGCTGCAACTCGCGCCGGTGCGGTTCGATCAACCCGCCGCGCCGCTGCCGGCCGGACAACTGCGCATCCTGCCGGTGTCGCTGGCGGCGACGGCCGTGCCCGGACGGCTCGACACGCGCAACGCCGCCTACGTGCTGGAAACGCTGACGCAGGCCGTGCGCCATTGCCGGCATGGCGACGCGCAGGCGCTGGTCACCGGCCCGGTACAGAAAAGCGTCATCAACGACGCCGGCATCGCGTTCACCGGCCACACCGAATTTCTCGCCGGGCTGACCGGCGCGCCGATGCCGGTGATGATGCTGGCCGCCGGCCGCTTCAGGGTCGCGCTGGCCACCACCCACCTGCCGCTGAGGGCGGTCGCCGATGCCATCACCACCGAGCGTCTCGAAGCGGTGCTGCACGTCCTGCACCGCGACCTGCAACGGCGTTTCGGCATCGACCGGCCGCGCATCCTCTGCTGCGGCCTCAATCCGCACGCCGGCGAAGGCGGCCACCTCGGCCGCGAAGAGATCGAAATCATCGCGCCGGTGCTCGAGCGCCTGCGCGCACAGGGCATGGACCTGCGCGGACCGCTGCCCGCCGACACCCTGTTCACGCCGCATTATCTCGACGACGCCGATGCGGTACTGGCGATGTTCCACGACCAGGGCCTGCCGGTGCTCAAGCACGCCGGCTTCGGTCATGCGGTCAACATCACGCTGGGCCTGCCGATCGTCCGCACCTCGGTCGATCACGGCACCGCGCTGGAACTGGCCGGCAGCGGCAAGGCCGACAGCGGCAGCCTGCAGGCGGCCATCGACGCGGCGCTGGCGCTGCGCGCATGAGCCGCGTCGCGCACACGGCGCACGGCGGACACGCCGCCAAGAAGCGCTTTGGCCAGAATTTCCTGCACGACACCAACGTCATCGAGCGCATCATCCGCAGCATCCATCCGCAGCCGCAGGACCGGCTGATCGAGATCGGTCCCGGCCTCGGCGCGCTGACCGCGCCGCTGCTGCAGCGCTTGGGGCACCTGCGGGTGATCGAACTCGACCGCGACGTGGTGCCGCACCTGCGCGCGGCCTGCGGCGACAACGCCCATCTCGAAATCATCATGGCCGATGCGCTCAAAGTCGATTACTCGGCGCTGGCGCCCGCCGGCGAAAAGCTGCGGCTGATCGGCAACCTGCCCTACAACATCTCCACGCCGATCCTGTTTCACCTGCTGCGCCACGCCGACCGCATCCGCGACATGCACTTCATGCTGCAAAAGGAAGTGGTCGACCGCATGTGCGCCGAGCCGGGCGACGACGACTACGGCCGTCTCACGGTGACGCTGGCGGCGCGGGCCGAGGCGGTGAAACTGTTCACCGTCGGCCCGGGCGCATTCACGCCTGCGCCGAAGGTCGACTCCGCCATCGTGCGGCTGACGCCGCGGCCGGCGCCGTTCGAGATTACGGATCTGGGCACCTTCGACCGGGTGGTGACCGCCGCCTTCGGGCAGCGGCGCAAGACCCTGTCCAACGGTCTCAAGGGACTGCTCACGGCGGCGCAGATCGGCGCCGTCGGGATCGATCCCGGCATCCGCGCCGAACGCCTGGGTCCTGCGCAATTCGCCTTGCTGGCCAACCAGGTGGACCCGACCCGCGGCATCCCCCCGGAAAACTGATTCATCCATCGGCCCGGCCGCACCGTCCGGCCGCCGCAGGTCGCCACACCCGCCGCCTCGTGCCATCATGCGGACAGCAGCCGGAGCAGGTATGCGCAGCTTGAAACCACGCACCGACAGACGCAGTTCCCGGCGCCGCCAGCACGGCGCCGTGGCGATCTTCGTGGCCATCTCGCTGATCGCCATCCTCGCCGCCGTTGCGCTGTCGATCGACATCGGCCGCCTCTATTTCGCGCAGCGCGATTTGCAGCGTCTGGCCGTGCTGGGCGCACTGTCCGCCGCGCAGCAGGTCAGCGGCTGCGCCAACAACGGCGTGCCCGGTGCGCAAGCCGACGCCGAGGCCGAAGTCACCCGCATCATCGCCCTGAACAATCCCTCCGGCACGACCATCGGCAAGGCCGGTTTCAACGGCTCGCCCTACGTCGAGGTGGGAAAAATCGAAACCGCCACCGGCGGTTCCGGCCTGCGCGGCTTCAAGCCGCTGGCAGACGGCGATCCGCAGATCGATTCGGTGCGGGTCAATCTCACCACGCCGGCACCGGCCCGCCTGCTGCCGTTCCTCGGATCCGCCGCGTCCGGCACGCTCTACGCCTCGGCCACCGCGACACAGAGCGCGCTCGGCAGCCTGCGCATCGGCAGCGGCATCGCATCGCTGAACCAGGGCCTGCTCAACAGCCTGCTGTCGGGGCTGCTGGGCGGTAACGTCAACCTCACGGTCGCCGACTACACCGGCCTGGCCAACGTCAATGTCACCGCCAGCCAGCTCGCCACCGCGCTGGGCATCAGCGTGACCGACCTGTCCGATCCCACCACCCTGAACCAGACGGTGCTGGCCGGCGCAGCGCTCAGCGGACTGACCGGTGCGCTCAGCGGTGGCGTGGTCAATCCGCAGGTGATCAGCACCCTGCAGACCCTGGCCGGCCAGAGCAGCAACACCACGCCGATCCCGCTCGGCAGCATTCTCACCCCGGTCGGCAACATCGCCGGCGACGTGCCCTTCGTCAACCTGCAAGACCTGGTCATGGCGCTGGCGCTGGCCTCGCGATCCAGCGCCAGCGGCGGCCCGACGCCGATCCAGCTGAACAACACCATCGCCGACATCCCTGGCGTGGCCACCATCAAGGTCTTCGCCACCGTGATCCAGCCGCCCAAGCTCGGCATGGGCCGCGCGGGGCAGACCAGCGCCAGCACCGCACAGGTGCTGCTGAGCGTCCGCATCCAGGCCGGCGCATTGCTCAACGGCCTGTCCACCGGCATCAGCGGCGTACTCAACGGCCTGCTGAACGCTCTGGGCGGCGTGCTCGGCCTCAAGACCACGATCAGCGTGGCCTCGCCGCCGCTCAATCTCGGCATCGATGCGGTGGTGGCGCCGGCGACCGCGTATCTCGACAAGCTGCAATGCCCGGCCGCGGGCGTCAACAACGGCCAGCCGATCGCCTCGCTCAGCGCGCAGACCGGCATCGCCGCAGTCAATGTCGGCACCTTTTCCGACAGCGCGATTTCAGCCCCGCTGCCGGCCGCATCCTCGGCCTCCCTGCCGCTGGCCGACATCAACCTGGACGCGACCTGCATCGGCGCAAAACTCGGTGGGCTCTGCCTGGGCCTCAATCTCGGCAGTACCGACCTGAAGCTCGGGCTGGCGCTGACTTCGCTGGGCGTCGGCTCGTCGGGGCGGAAAGACCTGCTCGACGTGACGCAGTTCACCCCGGTAGCCGGCGTTTCACCACCGAGCTACCTGGCGAACAATCCCGGCACCACCGACACCAACCCGCAGACCCTCAGCGCCGCCGCCAGCGCCCAGCTCAGCCTGGGCCTGACCAACACCCAGACCGGCGGCGGCCTGATCGGCATCCTGGGCGGACTGGTCAACAGCCTGGTGTCCGGCGTCACCGGGCTGGTGCAGCCGCTGCTGAGCCTGGTCAACGGCCTGCTCTCCTCACTGATCAACCCGCTGCTGCAAACCCTTGGCATCGGACTGGGCAACGCCACCGTCACCATGGGCTCCGTGACGGTGGCGCGCCCGGCGATCGTCAGCGAATGCCTGCCCGGCGTGGCGCTGCCGCGCGGCTGCCCGACCGACCTGCCCTAGCACGACCTGCCTGCGTTCCGTTCGCCGCATCGCACACGGTACAGGCGTGTAACATGTCGGGCGTGGCACACCTGAAAAGGAGCGCGCGATGGAGACTCATTACAGCCACATCCTGGCAGCAGTTGAAGTCAACGATTTCGGCGAGCGGGTCCTGCAACGCGCACGGGACCTGGCACGGCTTTTCGAGGCGCGGCTGTCGGTGATCCACGCCGTTGAATTCATCCCGCTCGACGCCGGCGCGGCGATGATCATGGCGCCGGCCGAACTGGGCCAGCAACTCGAGTCGCAGGCGCGTGAGCAGTTGCTGGCGATGTGCGCAAGGCTGGCGATCCCGGATTCGGCCGTGCAGGTCGTGACCGGCGCGGTCGTTGCCGAGATACTCCACACCGCAAAAAGATTATCGGCCGACCTGCTGGTCGTCGGGCACCGTCCCCACAGCGGGCTGGCGTCGCTGTTCACCTACACCGACGAAAGCGTCGTGCACAAGACCTGCTGCGACGTGCTGGTGCTCAACGTCGGCACAAAAACCTGAGCACCCGTCTTACTGCGAGCCGCCGCCGTTGCCGACAAAGCTCTCGCGGTCGAAATGCTCGGGAATCGCCTGCTCGAAGGACTTGAGATAGCGGGCATAGATCAGGTCGGAAATTTCGCCCGGCATCGGCCGCACGGTATCGACGCTCGCACTGTTGCTGTCCTGCAAGGCCGTCCACGCACGGACCTCGTCGCCGACATGGTAGGGCGCATCGGCGTTCGATGCTGCCCAGGCCGACAGCGGCAACAACAGCAGAAGACACGACAGAATTCGTTTCATATCAACCTCCGGCCCGCAGGCCATTTTGCGCAATCTCCCGCGCCTGGCGGCGCGCTTCGGAAAACTCCCTGGCACCGACATTGCTGTCCTGCGCCATCTTTTCCGCGTTGGCGGTGTCGTGCGTCAGCAGCAGCAGCACGATCAGGTTGTGACGCGCCAGCTGGTTGTGCTGGTCCAGTTCGGTCGCCGTCGCCAACTGGGTCAGGGCCTGCGGATAATGGTGCGCCACCATCAGCGCATAGCCTAGATCATTGCGGAACTGCACGTTGGTCGGTTGCAGCTGCACGGCCTTGCCGAGCTGCTGGATGGACAACTCGATGCTGCGCCGGGCGTTGAGCAGGCCCAGTCCGTGATAGGCCTGCGCCGCGTAGGCGGTGTCGAGCAACGACTGGTAGAGCCGCGCCGACTCCACCGATTGCCCGAGGTTGCGCCGGGTCTCGGCTTCGAGGAAGCGCAGCTCGCGGGTATTGCCGTTGTTGCGCTGCATGTCCTGGATGTGCGCCAGCGCCGCGTAATACTGGTGCTGGGCGATCATGTCGCGGATCAGGTCGGTGTGGACCTGCGGGCTGTCCTCGGCCGCACCGCGACCGCCGCCGTCGACGCGCGTCGGCAGCGCGCAGGCCGACAGCAGCAGCGCCAGCAGCCCTGCGAGCAGCACCCGCTGTGCCGGTT
>DATMTG010000187.1:0-7817 GCA_035565075.1 Stenotrophobium sp. | reverse complement strand
GTTGACCCGCAGGCCGTCCTGCAGAATCTTGGGTGTGATGAAGATCAGCAGTTCGGCCTTGGTCACGCTGTTGGTGTCGGTGCGGAACAGGCTGCCCAGCAGCGGCAGGTCGCCCAGCAGCGGCACCTTGGAGACCGATTTTTCGGTGTCGTTCTGGTAGACGCCGCCGAGCACCACGGTGTCGCCGGACTTCACCAGCACCTGCGTCGTCACCTGCTGCGTGTTGATCGCCGGCGCCTGGCCAGCACCGGTGGCGACGTTGTCGCCGAGGGTGTCGTTATGCACCGCCAGATCCATCATCACGCGGTTGTCCGGCGTGATGTTGGGCGTGACCGTCAGCTGTAGCGAGGCCTTCTTGAACGAGGTGGTGGAGCCCTGCGCGCTGCCGCCGGTGGTCTGGTAGGGGATTTCCTTGCCGGACTCGATCACCGCCTGCTTGCCGTTGGCGGTGATCACGCGCGGGGTCGAGATCACTTCGCCGCGGCCTTCGCTCTGCATCGCCGAGAGTTCGAGGTCGACCAGGAAGTGGCTGCCGAGGATGCCCAGCGCGATGCTGCCCGCCGGATTGGTCACCGGCAGGTTGACGTTGAAGCGGTTGGCCTGGGTC
The DNA here is from genome assembly GCA_035565075.1 of Stenotrophobium sp. Classification (GTDB taxonomy): domain Bacteria; phylum Pseudomonadota; class Gammaproteobacteria; order Nevskiales; family Nevskiaceae; genus Stenotrophobium. The sequence continues at coordinate 7,210 of DATMTG010000187.1, read as the reverse complement.
GGCGTGGTGCCGGTCAGCGCCTGGTCGGTGCCGGCGGCGGTGCCGCTGGTCGAGACCAGGTTGTTGCCCGACGAGCCCAGCGTGGTCAGGCCGAAACGGGTGCCGAGTTCGCGGCTGAAGTTGTTCTTGGCGTTGACGATGCGCGACTCGATCAGCACCTGGCGCACCGGGATGTCGAGCTTGCTGACGAGGTCGCGGATCTCGGCGATCTTCTCGCGCGTCTCCAGAACGATCAGGGTGTTGGTGCGTTCGTCCACGCTGATGCGCCCTCGCTCGCTGAGCAGGGAGGCTTTGTCCGAGGAGGTGATCAGCTGCTTCAGATCCTGTGCCTTGGCGTAATTGACCTGGATGATTTCCGAGCGCAGCGGCGCCAGCTGCACCTTCTGCTGCTCGGCCTCGAGCTCGGATTTCTCGCGTGCGGCCAGTTCAGCCAGCGGCGCGACCAGCATGACGTTGCCTTGCTGGCGCATGCCCAGGCCCTTGGTGCGCAGGATGATGTCCAGCGCCTGGTCCCATGGCACGTTCTGCAGGCGCATGGCGAGATCGCCCTTGACGCTGTCGCTGATCACCATGTTGGTGCCGGCGACATCGGCGATGATCTGCAGCAGCGAGCGGATGTCGACGCTCTGGAATGAAAGACTGATGCGCTTGCCCTTGTACTGCGGCTGCTGCTGCTTGAGCTGCTCGGCGCGCTCCGGCGTCAGCGGCTGCAGCTCGAGCGTGAACAGGTTGTTGGACTGGTAAGCCACCTGCTCGAAGTCGGAATTTTCGACCGGCGTCACCACCAGTTCGGTGTTGATGCCTTCGCGGCGCACATCGACGTATTTCACCGGAGTCGCGAAATCGAGCACGTCCAGGCGCTTCAGCAGTTCGTCGGGGATGCCGGTGTTCTTGAAGCGCGCGACGATCTTGCCGCCGACCTCCTGAACATCGACCGGCGTGCTGTCGTCGGCCAGTTTGACGATGATGCGCCCCTCACCCTTTTCTCCGCGACGGAAATCGATGCTGGAAATCTGCCCGGCGCTGGTGCGCGCGGTTGCCGGTGTCACCGGAGAGGCGACCGCAGTGACCTTTTCGCTGGTATCCACGCCGCCCTGGGGGGCACCGCCGCCCAGCTGCAGCAGTACCTTGTTGCCTTCGACGCTGACGGCGTGCGGCAGCAGGCTGCTCATCTCGACGACGACGCGCGTGCGGCCCTTGCCTTCGGCCATGCCCACCGCCTGCACGTCGCCGATGCCGATCTTGCGGTAGTGATCGGCGATATCGAGGCGGGTGTTCGGCAGGTCCAGCGACAGCCGTGCCGGATTCTCGATGGTGAAGATCACCGGCTCCGGCGCGGCGGACGACAGGGTCAGGGTCAGCAGCACGCGGTTGCCGCCCAGCGAGACGAAATCCAGCGACTGCAGCGAGCGCGCAGCGCCGTCGGCCCAGGCGCCTGCCGACAGCAGCAAGGCGCCAAGTCCCAGCAACAGGCTCATGCCGCGGCGCCGGGTTTGAATAAAAGTGTTCAAGCGCATCATTGCATCTCTCCCTTATCTGCTCACTGCTGCTGCGCCAGGGCGATGCTGGCGGGGCGCTGCGTCCAACCGCCGAAACCATCCGGAATGATTTCGGCGAGTGTGATTTCCGTTTCGGTGATCTTGGTGATGGCGCCATAGTTCTGGCCCATGTGATCGCCGAGGGTCACGCGGTGGATGATATTGTCCGGCGCCTTGACCAAGGCGTAGATCTTGCTGTTGAAGTCGATCGTGCCGACCATGCTCAGGCTGTCCAGCGGGAATTCCTCCAGCGGTTCCTTGTTGCGATGCAGGTCCGGGTGCAGGCTGCTGGAGCCGGAGAAGCCGCTGGATTGGCGTGCCGGTTCCTGCGGCACGAACGGGTCGCGGCGGGTGCCCGGCACGTAGGTGAACGCCTCGTATTGCTTGATCTGCGGGATCGGCTCGATGTGGACCGATTTCTTGGCCTTGGTCGCCGCGACGAACTGCTCGAGATCGCCCATGCCGCTGCCGCAGGCCGCGAGCAGGGCGGGCAGCATGATGCAGACCAGCAGGCGGGCAGTGGCGCGGATCATTTCTTGCCCCCTTTCTTCGGCGCCCTTGCCGCGATCTCGTTGTCGTCGAGATAACGGTAGGTCGTGGCCTGCGCCTGCATGCGCAGCTCGCCCGGACTGGCGCCGTTGCCCTTGACCGGATGGATGTCGACGTTCTCGATGGTGACGATGCGCGGCAAGGCGGCGATGCCGCTGACGAAAGTGCCCATCTCGTGATAGGTGCCCAGGACGATGATCTTGTTGGGGATCTCGGCGTAGAACTCCTTGGGAACTTCCGGTTCAGGCTTGAACAGTTCCTCTTCGAGGCTGGAGGCCACGCGGGTCTGTGAGATGTCATTGAGCAGGTTGGGGACTTCGGTCTTGCTGGGCAGCTGGCGCAACATCGTGCCGAACGAACGGCGCATTTCCTCCAGCTGCGCCTTGTAGGCGTCGAGCGCCGCGACCTTCTGCTGCTTGGTCACGAACTCGGCGCGGAGGGACTGCTCCTGCGCCTCGGCGGCGTGCAGCGTTTCACGCTGCGGCTGGATCAGGAAATAAGTGCCGCCGGCAAGAATCAGGAATGCCAGGAATACCGCGGCCGCGACGCGCGCCCACTGCGGCCACGCGCCGGGGTTCTGCATGTCCAGCGATTGCAGTTCCTCGATGATCTGCTGGGCGTTCATTCTTCGTCCTCCTCCCCGGCGGCTTTCTTCTTGTCGGTCGCCTTGGTCAGATTCTTGACCTGCAGGGTGAATTCGCTCTTGCGCTGCTTGTCCTTCTCGCTGGTCTTGATCACGATCAGCTTGGGATCGGCGAACCACTGCGAGGCTTCGAGGTTCTTCATGTAGGTCGAGACGCGGCCGTTGGAATCGGCGACGCCTTCGATGGTGACGCTGTCGCCGCTCTGCTTGATGCCGGTGAGCGTGACGCCATCGGGGACGGTGTTCACGATTTCATCGAAGAAGTGCACCGTCGCCGAGCGGTTGGCCTGCAACTGCTCGATGACCTGCATGCGCGCCAGCAGGCTGGCCTTGGTGTTCTCGAGATCGTGGATTTCCTTGATCTTCTTGTCGGTCTCGGCAATCTGCTGCTTGAGGTAGTCGTTGCGCGCGTTCTGGTGCTCGATCGCCGCGGTCGCGGTGAGGAGGCCGAGCAGCACCAGCGCAATGCTGCCGACCGCCGCAAGGCCCAGCATCGTGAAAAACTGCTTCTTGTGCCGGTCGCGTCGCGCCTGTCGCCAATCGAGCAGGTTGATATGCGTGGCCATGGCGTCAGCGCTCCTCGTCGAACGAGCGCAGCGCCAGGCCGCAGGCGGTCAGCAGCGCGGCCTCATCGCGGGCCAGCAGCGACTTCAGTTTCGACGGCACGCTCATCTGCGCAAAGGGCTGCGCGATCACGGTCGGTATCTGCAGTCGTTCCTGGATCGCGGCCGCGACGCCGTCGATGTGGGCGCAGCCGCCGGCGATGATGATCTGGTCGACCGTGTTGTACTGCGAGGCGGCGGAGAAGAAAAATTGCAGCGAGCGGTCGATCTGCTGCGCCATGTCGGCGAGGAAGTGCATCAGCACTTCGCCCTGATAGGTCTCCGGCAGCGAACCGCTGCGCTTGGCGCGCTGGGCTTCGTCGAAGGACATGCCGTAGTTGCGCATGATCTCCTCGGTCAGCTGGCGGCCGCCGAAGGCCTGTTCGCGGGTGAAGATGACGCGGTGATCGTGCATCACCAGCACCGAGGTATTGGTGGCGCCGACGTCGACCACCGCGATGGTTTTCTCGCGGCCGCCATCGGGCATCTGGTGGCGCAGGAATTCGCAGGCGTTTTCCAGGGCGAAAGTCTCGATGTCCACCACCTTGGGCACCAGCCCGGCGATCTCCAGCGCGGCACAGCGATGCTCGACCTGCTCTTTACGACAGGCGGCAAGCAGCACGTCGGTCATTTCGGAGTTCTTGTCGTTGACGCGCGTGACTTCAAAATCGAGATTGACCTCCTCGATCGGGTAGGGGATGTACTGGTCCGCTTCCGCCTTGATCTGCTCTTCCATGTCGTTTTCGGACAGGGCGGCAGGCATCTGGATGATCTTGGTGATGACCGATGCGCCGGCAACGGCGACGGCAGCCTGCTTCTGGCGAACGCCGCTGCGGTTGATCGCGCGCGCAACCGTCTCGCCCACCAGTTTCGGGTCGGTGACCTGTTTGTCGTTGACCGCATTCGGCGGCAGCGGCTCCACGGCGTAAGTTTCCAGATGGTACTTTTCGCCCCGCTTGGTCAGCTCCACGACCTTGACCGAGCTGGAACTGATATCCACCCCGACCAATGCCTGGCTGCTCCCGCCCAACAGCGACTGCATTATGGACATATCCCCTCGCACCGCTACGATAGACGTGACGCAGGTGATTCGTGGAAGCGTGCGTCGCGCCCGACTGCTTTTGTCCGGACGACATCTCCGGCGCTTTTGTCGAAATCCGGCTCGATCCAGCCGGCCCTCGCATCGGCCCGCTGGCGCCCAAGACCGGCTTCGCTCAAGCCCTGCCCGCACGCTCCAACAAATGACTCCTCCCGCATTGAGCCTTAATATAACCCAATCTTTCTACAATGCAACTCGAAGTTTCCTGCACAACTCTCTGATAGTAGTCCCAAAGCTAGAAGCACGAAATTTGTAATTCCAGGATCGCAAACATGCCTGCCGTACCCCGATTGAACAAAAATGGCGGCGCCGTACTGCCGTGGTTGCTGCTGGCGACGGCCGTGGCCGTGGTGGCGGCGGTCATCGCCGCCTTTGTCGTTCGCGCATCGCTGGAGGCGAGCCTGCCCTCGGTGCAGGGCATCCGGCAGATCCAGATGTCGGTGCCGTTCCGGGTGTATACCCGCGACGGCAAGCTGATCGGCGTGTTCGGCTCCGAGCGGCGCGAGCTGCTGCAGTACGACGATTTCCCGAAGCAGGTCGTGCAGGCGTTCGTGGCGGCCGAGGACTCCAACTTCTTCGAGCACTCGGGCGTGGATTACTGGGGACTGGCGCGCGCCGGACTGATGCTCGTCGTCACCGGCGAAAAGACCCAGGGCGGCAGCACCATCACCATGCAGCTCGCACGCAATGTCTTCCTGTCCAGCAAGAAGACCTTCACGCGCAAATTCCGCGAAATCCTGCTGGCGCGGAAAATCGAGCACGAGTTGTCCAAGCAGGAAATCCTGGCGCTGTACCTGAACAAGATCTATCTCGGCGAGCGCGCCTACGGCGTCGGCGCCGCCGCGCATACTTATTTCGGCAAGGACCTGAAGAACCTGACGCTGTCGGAGATCGCGGTGCTGGCCGGCCTGCCCAAGGCGCCGTCGGCCAACAACCCGGTGAGCAACCCCAAGCGCGCAACCGAGCGCCGCAACTATGTGCTGCATCGCATGCTCGAGCTGCACGACATCACGCAGCAGCAGTATGCGGACGCCCTCTCCGAGCCGGTCGTGACCCGCGAGGAGCAGGTCCCGGTGGACGTCGACGCGCATTACGTTGCCGAGATGGTGCGCGCCGACCTCTATGCCAGGTACGGCGAGGCGCTCTATACCAGCGGCTACAGCGTCATCACCACGATCGATTCGAAGCGCCAGCAGGCGGCCGACGACGCCCTGCGCAAGGGCCTGCTGGAATACGACGAACGCCACGGCTGGCGTGGCGCCGAGGCAAAGATCGATCCGGCCCTGCTCGACGGTGCGGCCGCCAGGCACAAGGTCGAGCTGATGCTCGATGCCCGTCCGACGCTGGCCGGCCTGGTCCCGGCGGTGGTGCTGGAGTTTTCGCCGGCGTCGTTGCGGCTGCTGACCGAAAATGGCGTGGCGACGCTCGACGACAAGGACTTCAAATGGGCCAACCTGTCGGCGAAAAAGCCGCTGCATCGCGGCGACATCGTGCGCATCCGCCGCGTCGGCGAGCGCTGGCGGCTGGCGCAGGTCCCCGCCGTACAGGGCGCCCTGGTGGCGCTCGACCCCAAGGACGGGGCGGTCGAGGCCCTGATCGGCGGCTATGACTTCTTCGCCGGCAAGTTCAACCGTGCGACGCAGGCGCAGCGCCAGGTCGGCAGCGGCTTCAAGCCGTTTCTCTACGCGGCCGCCCTCGACAAGGGCTATACCCCGGCCTCGGTGTTCCTGGATTCGCCGGTGGTGTTCGACGATCCCCGGCTGGAATCGACCTGGCGGCCGGAAAACGACAACGGCAGTTTCAACGGGCCGATGACCCTGCGCGAGGCGCTGGTGCATTCGCGCAACTTGGTTTCGATCCGTGTGCTGATGGCCATCGGCATCGACTACGCGCGCGACTACGCGGCGCGTTTCGGGCTGGCCGAGGACCACATGCCCAAGGACCTGACGCTGGCCCTGGGTAGTGCCTCGTACACGCCGATGGAACTGGCGCGCGGCTACGCGACCATCGCCAACGGCGGCTACCTGGTGACGCCGTACTACATCGACGAGATCCACGACGCCAACGGCAAGGTGATTTTCAAGGCGCAGCCCAAGGTCGCCTGTGAAACCTGCGTCGACGCGCCGGCTGCAGACCCAACAGTCGCCGCTTCCGGCACGCCGCCTGCCGCTGCGCCGGCTCCCGCGCCCGCTGCGGCCACGACGGCGGGTGACGCGACGCAAATGGCGCCGCGCGTGATCGATGCGCGCACCGACTGGCTGCTGACCAGCATGATGCACGACGTCACGGTGCGCGGCACCGGTGCCGCCGCGCGTGCGCTGGGCCGTGACGACCTCGCCGGCAAGACCGGCACCACCAACAAGTCCACCGACGCCTGGTTCAACGGCTTCCAGAAGACGCTGCTGGCCGTCAGCTGGGTCGGGTTCGACCAGCCGGCATCGCTGGGGCGCGGCGAATATGGGGCCAGCGCGGCGCTGCCGATCTGGATGGATTTCATGCGGGTCGCGCTCAAGGGCGTGCCGCAGGAAATGTTGCCGCAACCCCCGGGGCTGGTCGGCGTGAGGATCAACCCCAAGACCGGCCTGCTGGCCTCGCCGGGAGATCCCAACGCGATTTTCGAGACGGTGCAGGCCGACCACATCCCCGCGGCAGAAGCGACACCGGAGGCGACGCAGCAAAAGCATGTCGTGCAGGACATTTTCTAGCCGGGCAGGAATTTCCATAAGGCTCGGGCGCTACCCGCTCTGCCGGTTAGCAAGCAAAATATTGTTATAAATTA
>DATMTG010000186.1:0-10405 GCA_035565075.1 Stenotrophobium sp. | reverse complement strand
AGACGGCATCCGCGCCGCGCATGCCGGCGGCGCGCAGCTGGTGCTGCTGCAGGAACTGCACACCAGCCTGTATTTCTGCCAGCACGAGAGCACCGACCTGTTCGATCTCGCCGAGCCGATTCCCGGCCCTTCGACGCAATGGCTGGGCAGGCTGGCGAAATCGCTGGGCATCGTCATCGTCGGCTCGCTGTTCGAGAAACGCGCGGCCGGCCTGTATCACAATACCGCGGTGGTGCTGGAGCGCGACGGCACGCTGGCCGGCACCTACCGCAAGATGCACATCCCCGACGATCCCGGCTACTACGAAAAATTCTATTTCACGCCTGGGGACCTGGGCTTCACTCCGGTCCAGACCAGCGTCGGCAGACTCGGCGTGCTGGTCTGCTGGGACCAGTGGTATCCCGAGGCCGCGCGACTGATGGCGCTGGCGGGCGCAGAACTGCTGCTCTACCCCACCGCCATCGGCTGGAATCCCGACGACACCCCCGATGAGCAGGCGCGCCAGCACGATGCCTGGGTCACGATCCAGCGCGCGCACGCGGTCGCCAACGGCCTGCCGGTGCTGGTCGCCAACCGTTCCGGCTTTGAGGCCGATCCCAGCGGCCAGACCGCGGGCGCGCAGTTCTGGGGTCACAGTTTTGTCGCCGGCCCACAGGGTGAAATGCTCGCGCAGGCCGGCCAGCGCGAAGACGTCATCGTCACGGACGTCGATCTTGCGCGCAGCGAAAACGTGCGCCGCTGGTGGCCGTTCTTGCGCGATCGCCGCGTCGATGCCTATGCCGACCTGACCCGGCGCTATCGCGACTGAAGCCAAGGTCTCGGCGCCGGTTCAGTTTTCCGCAAAGCGCAGGCGGTGGGTGCGCCCGATCTGCCTGACCTGCACAGGCGGCACACCGGCCTCCCTGGCAAACTCCGGCCAGCGTCGCACCGCTTCGCACACTTCTTCAAGAATCGCCTTGTCGCGCCCGCGCTTGAGCATCGCCGAACGCGCGCAGGCGCGAAAATCCGCCAGTACGAAACCATCGCGCTTGCCGTTGAGCGTCATCTGGTGTTGCGCGGTCCACGCACCGTTCGGGTTGTAGCCGTAGGTCAGGTCGAACGCGGGCGCCAGCGACCAATGCCCCTGCTTGTCCATCAGGAAGGCGATGTTCTTGACGTGATCGTCCTGATTGCGCGCCACGATGTTGAATACCATGCGACGGAACTGTTGCTCCAGCGCCGCCATCGGCAGGTCGAGCTGGCGCACCGTCAGCAGCGCCTGCTCGTAGCCATAGGCACCGGCCTGGTTGAAATCGAAATGCGCGAGGGCCCCGAGCGACTGCATGTGCAGCTTCTCGCCACCCGCCAGCCGGTCGAAGCGCCGCGTCATGAAATGCCTGCGACCGTTTTCTTCCAGCAGCCGGCATTCCATCATGTCGATGCCGGCGGTCCGGGCCATCAGGGCATAGGCGTATTCCAGCACGCCGTACCCCTGCGGGTCCTCCAGCTCCTTGTCCCGGTTGCCGCTGACGCCGTCAAATTTCAGCAGCCAGTACTCAAAACCGTCGCCCGCCGCAATCTGGCCGGAGCGCACTTCATCGGTCTGGCGGTTCCACGCGATCACCGCCTTCGCCCGCGCACCGCCGGCAGACGTGCCCACCTGCAGGATTTCGTTCAGCGCCTTGCGCTTGCGCGCGCCGGAAAATGCCGCCTTGAGGGCGGTGCGGCGGGCCAGCACCTCGCTTGCCAGCCTGACCAGCGCATCGATTTCGATGGGCGCCGATTTCTGCGGCTTCGGCCCCAGCGTCGGCGCAAATTCCAGCGCACCCATGCCGCGCGCGCCGGTGTAGCACAGCCGCTCCACCGCGCTGAAATCCGCGGGCGTGCGCCCCTGCGTCGCCAGCCACGCATCGATCAGCGCGTTGCCGAACTTGTCCGGCAGCGAATCCGCCAGCAGCCCCGGCAGGCCATGAAACGTATTGCGCGGCAACGCGGGAAACTCGTAGACGCGCTCGCTCAGCGGCATCACCAGCGGCGCCAGCTCGATGCCGCTGGCGGCGAATTCCGGCGTGTATTGAAATGCCGCGGTGTCGCGCCCCTGCGCCATCGACACCGCGCCGATGGTCCGCCCCCACAACTGCACGCGCGCAATCATGACGGCTCAACCCACGACCATTTCCCGGATTTGCCCGATTTCTGCTTGCGCCCCGAGGCACGCTTGCGCGTGTGCCCCTGCAGCTTGAGTTGCGCGACCGGACTCACCGCCGGCTCCGGAATCAGCGTAACGAATCCTTCCAGCAGGCCCAGCACCCGGCACACGCGGATGAAGCCCGACAACTGCGTCGCCGCCACGCCCGATTCCAGGCGCTGCACCGTGCGCAGGCCCAGGCCGGCCTGCTCCGCCAGTTGTGCCTGCGTCAGGTTCTGCGCGAGTCGCAAGCGTTCGAGACGCCCGCCGACCTGCTTGAGCACGGCCGCATCTGCGGTATGGCTTGAATTTTTCATACGCCTAAAATGACGTTTTATTGTGTTTTTGTCAATATAATAAGTCATTAATGACGCTTATTTTAAAGCACAATAAACAGCATGGCCTGACATCCCGGCGTCTTGTGCCCGGCCGACCCGCAAGCCACGCCAGCCCCTGCACACTGCGACCGGCAGGAACCTGCGGGCAGCCAAAGCACGGTAAAATCCCCGTCCGCTCAAAATCCGCACCGACCTGCCACGGCAGGTGACGCCTATTCAGGAGTAGACCATGCGCCTGTTGATCGCGATGCTTGGCTTCGCCATTTCTGCCGTCGCATCGGCCGCCGATGCCCCGCGCGCCACCTCCTTCGGCTGGATCAGCGGCTGCTGGGGTTACGCCAGCGGCGGCAGCAGCTACGTCGAACACTGGCTGCCGGCTACTGGCAACCGCATCCTCGGTGTCACCAGCCGCATCGCCAATGGTTTCACCAAGGATTTCGACTACGTGCGCATCGTCACCGCCGGCGATGGTTTCGATTTCATCGACCAGTCGCAGGGTGGTGCCGAGCGCCGTCTCGGCATGACGCAGCTCAAGGGCACCCATGTCACGTTCGAAAGCCTGGACGACCCCAGCGTGTTCCCTTACCGCATCAGCTACGAATTCGCCGCACCGGACGCCTTGACGGAAAAACTTGAAGGCTCCGGCAACGGCAAGCCGATCACCGTGATCTTCCCGATGCGCCGCATCGCCTGCGACGCCACGCCTTGAGCGCCCATCCACCATTCACTCACACTTCCAACCGACCAGACATGAACCAGAACGCCGAGCTAGAACTTTTCCGCGATAACGTGGTGCGTTTTCTCAAAGACCACGTCGAACCCAATTACGAGCAATGGGAAAAGGACGGCATTTTCCCCAAAGACCTCTATCTCAAGATGGGCGAAAACGGCCTGCTCTGCGTCGACGTGCCGGAGGAATACGGCGGCATCGGCGCCAGCTTCGATTTCTCGATGGTGGTGCTGGAGGAAACCGCGCGCATGGGTTTCCTGGCGCTGGCCTCGAACCTGTCGGTGCACTCCGACATCTCCGCCCCCTACATCCTGCATCTGGGCAGCGAGGACCAGAAAAAGAAATACCTGCCGAAGATGATCAGCGGCGAGTGCATCGGCGCCATCGGCATGAGCGAACCGGGTGCAGGCTCCGACCTGCAGGGCATCAAGACCACCGCATTGCCCGACGGCAAGGGCGGTTACCTGATCAGCGGCTCCAAGACCTTCATCACCAACGGCCAGCACGCCGGCGTGATCGTGCTGGCGACCAAGACCGACCCCAAGGCCGGCGCCAAGGGCACGACGCTGTTCACCTTCGACACCAGCCTGCCCGGCTTCAAGCGCGGTCGCAACCTGGAAAAAATCGGCCTGCACAGCGCCGATACGTCTGAGCTGTTCTTCGACAACGTGCCGGTCGCCGCCAACGAGGTGCTGGGCCGCGTCGGCGGGGGCTTCGGGCATCTGATCGACGAACTGCCGCGCGAACGCCTGGCGCTGGCCGTCACTGCCGTCGGGCATGCCCAGGGCGCGCTGGAAAAGACCATCGAATACACCACCACGCGCAAGGCCTTCGGCGCCACCATCGCCTCGTTCCAGAACACGCGTTTCGAGCTCGCCAAGTGCAAGACCGACATCGAGGTGCACCGCGCCTACGTCGAGAAATGCACGCAGAAATATGCCGAAGGCAAGATGGACGTGCCGAGCGCTGCGATGATCAAGCTCGCCACCACCGAGATGGAAGGCCGCGTCACCGACGCCTGCCTGCAACTGTTCGGCGGCTACGGCTACATGACCGAATACCCGATTTCACGTTTCTGGTCGGATGCCCGCATCCAGCGCATCTACGGCGGCACCAGCGAGATCATGAAAGAAGTCATCGCCCGTTCCCTCGTCGGCCGCGGATGATTGCGACCGCGCATGCAAAAAGGCCGGCATTGCCGGCCTTTTACATGGCTTATGCAGTCCGCTTCCGGATCAGGAACGGTAAACGCTCGTGCCTACGGCTATCAGCGCGCCCAGAAGCAGGACCGCAGTCGCCAGGCTGGCGATGAACATTCCAGTGCTGCGTTTGCCGGCCTCGGCATAATAGCCGCGTGCGTAGAGGATGCGGCCGACGATCCAGACCGCGCCAACGCCCGCTGCCCAGGCATCCGAGACATAGATCGCGAACAGCCACAGTACTGGCAGCTGCAGGACCAGGGCCTCCAGGGTGTTCTGGTGCACGCGAAAAACGCGCTCGAACGCGGGATCGCCGCTGACCGCCGGCGCCTTGATGCCGTATCTGCCGCGGGCGCTGCCGACCTTGATGCCGAGTATCCAGTAGAGCAGCAGCGAAAGCAGCGTCACCAGCGTAGTGCAGTCGTAGTCCATGACGGGCTCCGTCGGAAAGATGCGCTACTTTACGGCAGGCGCCCGCAAAAATGTGCATGAGGCCATGGACGCTGTAGATATTGCCTACCGTTTGCCTGGTGTGTCCCGCCGGCCAATGAACCGTGACAAACTGCGCGCCAAAATCCGGTCGACTCTCAAACCCAACGGTAGCATTGCATGAACCTCAGCAAACCATTCCTGAATTTTCTGCCTTCAGCATTGCTCGGCACCGTCGTGCTGCTCGCGGGCTGCAGTCCGTCGACCGCTCCGGATGCCACTGCCAGGACCGCTCCGATCAACAGCGGATGGACCACGTTGGGCACACGCGCAGAAACCAGCCAACCCGGTACCGCCATCACCGGGAATGCCGGAGCCCAATGGGTGGACTACAACCCGCCCGCGCTGTATCCGAAAATGGTGTCGCAGGACGTGCAGTACATCACCATGTCCGATGGCGTGAAACTTGCGGCCTACGTCACCCAGCCCGCTGACGCCAGCGGCAAGGCGATCGCCGCCCCGCTGCCGACCGTGCTGATCCAGACCTCCTATAACGGCGGTGCCGACTCCCTGGCTGGCAGCGCGGTTCCGCTGACTTCGGCACTCGGTGGCGCCGATCCCTACATCGCCCAGCATGGCTACGTGCAGGTGGTGGTCGACGTGCGCGGAACCGGCCAATCGCAGGGCGTGTGGGAAGCCTTTGGCGCCACCGAGCAGTCGGACTATGCCAGCGTCGTCAACTGGGTCACGCAACAGTCCTGGAGCAACGGCGCCATCGGCCTCTACGGCGTGTCTTACCTCGGCATCACCGCCATCATCACCGCTGCGCAGAATCATCCCGCAGTCAAGGCCGCCTTCCCGATCGTTCCGATCGGCGACGGCTACCGCGATATCGTCTTCACCGGCGGCCAGGTCAACCCCACCTTCATCCCGATCTGGCTGGGACTGGTCTCGGCGCTGGGCATCACCAATCCGACCGTGGTGACCGATCCGGCGACCGGCATTCCCACAGCACTGTCGCATATCCTCAACATCACCTCGTTCCAGCTGCCGACCATCCTCAACGCCCTTGCGGGAACCCCCGCCACCGCCGATGACGGCGATTTCTGGAAAATCCGCTCGCCGCTGGAGAACGACGACAAGATCAGGGTTCCGACCTTCGTCGTCGGCGGCCTGCACGACCTGTTCCAGCGCAGCGAACCGATCAGCTACGAGAAAATCAAGAACCAGGCCCCGGCCAAGCTGCTGATCGGGCCATGGACCCACCTGCAGGCGGCCACGGGCTCGGGCCTTCCCGTCGACGGCGTACCGCCGCTCAACCATATCGAGCTGCAGTGGTTCGACCAGTATGTGAAGGGCATGGCAGTCGGTGCCGACAGGCAGCCGAACGTGACGCAGTACGTCAGCGGCCACGACCACTACGTCACCGCCACCGACTGGCCGAATCCGCAGGCGCAGGCGCAGAAGCTCTACCTGCACGGCGACAAGAGCCTGTCCACGACCGCACCCGCTGCCGGCGAAGCCTCGAACATCACGGCGCAGGAACCGATCAATGGACTGTGCTCGCTCAGTCTCGATCAGTGGACTGCCGGCATTACCGGTTACATTCCGCTGCCCTGCCAGACCGACAGCAGCACCGCCGAAGCGCTGGATGTCGTCTATCAGACCGCACCGATGACCGAGGACACCTACATCAACGGCCCGATTGAAGCCGATATCTGGATGTCCACCACTGCCACGGACGCCAGCCTGTCGGTGCGCGTCGATGATCTCAGCGGCAGCACTGCAACATCATTGACCGATGGCCTCCAAACCGCCTCGCTGCGCGCAGTGGATCCCAGCCGTTCTCGCTATCTCGATGGCCTGATGATCCAGCCCTGGCATCCGTTCACGCAGGCCTCGGCACAACCGTTGAGCAGCGGCAAGGCGGTACTGGTTCCGGTGGAAATCTTTCCGACCAGTGCGGTGATCGCCAAGGGCCACAGCCTGCGCATCGCGGTAGGCGCCAGCAATCTGCCGCAAGGCGTGCCACCGATTCCAACGCTGCTGAACGGCCTGGTGGGCGCGCTGACGATCTACAGCGACGCCGCGCATCCGTCCAGCGTCGTGATCCCGGTGGTGCCAGTCTCCGCGCTGAAGAATTGATGCGTTTTCCTTCCGGTCACGCCACTTCGCCGGCGGCGTGACCGGAAGCCCACGCCCACTGGAAATTGAACCCGCCGAGATGCCCGGTGACATCCACCGCCTCGCCGATGAAATAGAGGTTCGGCATCTTCCGGGAGGCCATCGTCGTCGACGACAACTCATTAGTAGAGACTCCGCCCAGTGTCACTTCTGCGGTGCGATAGCCTTCCGTGCCGCTCGCTGTGACCGGCCAGGACTCCAGTTGTCCGGCAATCGCCTTCAACTCGGCCTTGCGGAACTGCTGCATCGGTTTTGACACGAGCCCGATTTCACAGAGGCGCAGGGCCAGCCGCCTGGGCAGCACTTCGGCCAACAGGGTTCTCAACTCGGCCGCCGGCCGCGTCTGCTGCTGGGCATGGAGCCATTCCAAGGCATCGGTGCCGGGCAACAGGTTCAGCCGCAGGTCGTCGCCGGGTTTCCAGTAGGACGAAATCTGCAGGATCGCCGGCCCGCTGATCCCGCGATGCGTGAAGAGCAGGCCGGCGCGAAAGCGCTGACGGTTGCAGAAAGCCTCCACCGGCAGGGCCACGCCGCTGAGGTCGGCATAGTGCTCCTGATGCTTGCCGCTGAGCGTGAGCGGCACCAGGCCCGCACGCGTCGGCAGGACCGCGTGCCCGAACTGACGTGCCAGTCCGTAGGCGAAGCCTGTCGCCCCCATGCCGGGTATCGACAGACCGCCGGTCGCCACCACCAGGGACGACGCCGAGAAGGTGCCCATGGACGTGAATAGCGTGTAGCCGTCGCCGTCCTGCTGCACGCGTTCGACGCTGCAGTTGAGCGTGATCTCCGCCGCCGCGGCCGCGCACTCGTCCAGCAGCATTTTCACGATCAGCTTGGATGATTCGTCGCAGAACAGCTGTCCCCGTTCCTTTTCGTGATAGGCGATGCCGTGGCGCTCGACCATCGCAATGAAATCGCCCGGCGTATAACGCGCCAGCGCCGATTTGCAGAAGTGCGGATTGGCGGAAAGAAAGTTGGCTGGCGTAGTGTGCAGGTTGGTGAAGTTGCAGCGGCCGCCTCCGGACATCAGGATTTTCTTGCCGGCGCGATTGGCGTGCTCGATCACCCGCACGCGGCGCCCGCGCCGGGCGGCCGTGATCGCGCACATCAGGCCCGCGGCGCCGGCACCGATGATCAGAATGTCGTACTGCGGATTCGTCAAAGCCATCCCGCCCCAGGCCCAAAAGATCGCTAGTGTAGTGCTTCGCACCCTGAAATCTTCGGCTGCCGGTGTCGCCGGCTGACGAAGCGGCATAGACTAGGGCTCTGGAATCGACACGTCCCAGACAGGAGTGGCAGATGCAGCACATCAAGTCATTCGTTGCCGGTTTTGTCTCGACCCTGGTTTTTCACCAGGGTCTGCTCGCGCTGCTGCATCGCGCCGGCGCGACGCCGATTGCGCCCTATTCGATGGCCGCGACCGCGCCGCTGAACGTGCCACAGGTGATTTCGCTGTCGTTCTGGGGCGGCATCTGGGGCATCGTCCTGTGGATGCTGATTGCGAACATCAAAGGCAGCGCGTTCTGGCTGCGTGCCGCGGCGATCGGCGCGATCGGCCCCAGCGTCGTGGCATGGTTCGTGGTGATGCCGCTCAAGGGCATGGGCATGGCCGGCGGCTGGAATCCGAAGATCATCGTCGGCGCACTGCTGCTCAATGCGGCCTGGGGACTGGGCACGGCGCTGATCATGCGCATGTTGCAGCAACCCGGCCGAAGCACCTGAGGCGAACGAACCCTTCGCACATCCGGCAGGACCGCGCCATGTCAGCACAGATTTTTGAACGAGTCGCCGCAAACCTGCGCCGCCCGGCGGACACGCTCTCGGCATTGTCCGGCCTCGCCAGCGAAGAACTTGAAGCCCTTGACCGCACCATCGAAGAAGCCTGCAAGCGCCAGCGTGACGAAGTCACGACCGCGCTGCGCCGCGCGCTGCCGCAGCCGCTGCGCTCGCTGATTCTCGGCAAACTCGCGGGTCGCACATGAACACCCTCGCGGCCCGTGCCGAAGCGGTGAAGCTGCACCAGCTCCTCGGCGCCGATGCCACATCGCTGCCCTTCCTGGCTCGCCTGCCTGAAACGCAGCTGCGCCGACTGCGCGACGCGGTCAGCGAGCGCCTGTTCGCGCAGGACCAGGCGTTGTTCCGCCGGCTTGCGGCAGTGGCCGCGCAATTGCCGGTGCTGCTGGTGATTCCGCTGTGCCGCGCCTTCGGCCCCATGCTGAGCGCGCGCATCGTCGGCGAGATGCCGGCCAAGCGTGCCGCCGCCTGCGCCGTGCATCTGCCCGCCGACTTTATCGCCAGAATCTGCGTCCACATCGATCCGCGCAGGGCCCGCGACCTGATCGGCCGGATCCCGGTCAGGCAGGTCGTCTCAATAGCGCTCAAACTGGTCGAGAACGGCGACTACCCCACCGCCGGGCGTTTCGTGGATTTTCTCAGCGACGAGGCGATACAGGCGGTACTCGACACGGTGCCGGACGAGGCCGATCTGCTGCGCATCGCGTTTTACGTCGACTCGCGCAACCGGCTGGATCACCTGATCCGCATGCTGCCGGAAGCGCGCCGCCGCAAGGCGGTGCTGCTGGTGCTGGATGAACAGTCCGATCTGCTGGATGAAATCCTGTCCCTGATCACCAGCGTCGGCTATTCGCTGAAGCGCGAACTGGGCGACCTGGCGGCGGCGCAGGATGTCGCGGTCATCGCACGCATCATCCACCGCGTGCAGGAACAGGGCCTGTGGGGCGACCTGCTGCCGGTGGTGGCGAGCCTATCCGAAGCGAACCTGCGCAAGGTCGCCAACCTGCCGATCCTGCGCGACGATCCGCAGGTCCTGGACAGCCTGCTGCTGGCTGCCGATGAGCATGAACTCTGGCGCAGCATCCTGCCGCTGGTGGAAATGCTGGACGACACGACGCGCAACGCTTTTGCGCTGGCCGCGACCCGCGTGGGCCCCGCGGCGATCAAGCGCGCCGCGCACGCCGTGCTGGTCGGGGAACTATGGGAACCGATGCTGGACCTGGTGCGGCGCATGCCGTTCGACAAGCAATGCGAATTCGCCGGAGTGCTCAACGGCTTCAGGGGCGTCGATCCGGATCTCGACCGACGCATCGCCGCGCGCGCCAGCGCGCACGGCCTGTCGCCGGCGCTGGCGAGCGTTGGGATCGCTTAACAGGTTCTACTTCTTGTCCTCAGGGACGGATGACGCTTTTGCCTGAGATTGGCCGCTCAACTGCTCCAGCACGCGCTGCGCGATGCGGCGCTGGAATTCCTCACGCAAACGCTCGATCGCCTGGCGCCGCGCACGCCGCCACTGCCAGATCATCACCGGCACCGTAAACAGGGCCAGTACCAAGGGCCAGAG
>DATMTG010000185.1:0-14238 GCA_035565075.1 Stenotrophobium sp. | reverse complement strand
AACATGTTTTTCGACGCAAACGGCGACAGCGGGTCCGTCATTTCCACGGTCAAGGGTCTTCCTTGAACGCCCGGCACGATCCTTACGCGGCGCTGCGCTACCCGGAATTCGTGCACCTGATCTGCGGCACCTTCCTGACCTCGGCGGCGCTGCTGATGCAGGAGGTGGTGCTGGGCTACGAGCTTTACCGCATCACCCACGACCCGCTGACGCTGGGCCTGATCGGCCTGTTCGAGGCCGTGCCTTTCATCTCGCTGGCGCTGTTCGGCGGACATCTCGCCGACCGTCACGACAAGCGCAGGCTGATGCAGTGGGCGCTGCTGGTGATCATGTGCGGCTCCGGCGTGCTGCTGTGGGCGATGCTGCCGGCGACGCGTGCGCGGCTGTCGCAGGACCAGTTGCTGGCGATCATCTATGGCGTCATCGCGATGCTCGGCTTTGCCCGCGGCATCTATTCGCCGGCCTCGTCCTCGCTCAAGCCGTTCCTGGTGCCGCGCCGGCACTACGGTAATTCATCGACCTGGAGCAGTACGTTCTGGCAGGCCGGCGCCATCGCCGGTCCCGCCGTCGCCGGCTTCCTCTATGCCGGCATCGGATTGCCGGGCACGCTGCTGACCGTGATCGTGATGCTCTGCGGCAGCCAGGTGCTGCTCATGGGCATCAAGCATCGCGCCGTGCTGCCGCAGCCGGAACACGATGAAAGTCTCTGGAAAAGCCTGCGCGTCGGGCTCGACTACGTGATGCGCACCCGCATCATCCTCTACGCCATCTCGCTCGACATGTTCTCGGTGCTGTTCGGCGGCGTGGTCGCGATCCTGCCGGTGTTCGCTCAGGACATCCTGCACGTCGGCGCCGAGGGACTCGGCATCATGCGCGCGGCGCCGGCCGTCGGCGCGATGCTCACGGTGATGGTCTGCACCTGGTGGCCGCCGCTGCAGAACGCCTGGCGCAACCTGCTGCTGGCGGTGCTCGGCTTCGGCCTGGCGACGCTGGTGTTCGCGGTCTCGAAGAATCTCTGGCTGTCCGCCGCCGCGCTGTTCCTGACCGGCGCCTTCGACAGTATCAGCGTGGTGATCCGCCAGACCATCCTGCAGGTAATGCCGCCGGATCACCTGCGCGGCCGCGTGGTCGCGGTCAACAGCATCTTCATCAGCTCGTCGAACGAGCTCGGCGCCTTCGAGTCCGGCAGCGCCGCGCGCCTGATGGGCACGATTCCGTCGGTGCTGTTCGGCGGTGGCATGACGCTGTTCACCGTCGGCTGGATCTGGCGCAAGTCGAAGGACCTGTTCTCGATACGCCTGAACTGAAGTGCTGCGGGCGCTACAATCTCCCGCAAATCAGGCGCGCGCTGGTCGTATCCCGACAGGTCCGGCACAAAAGCGGAAGCGACGAAGGGGGCGTTCATGGGAATCTGTCGACGGCTGTTGCTGCTTTGCCTGACGGCTTGTGCTGCGCTGACGGCCTGCCAGCGCTCGACGGTACCGGCCACCGGTGTGAATGCAGCAAGTCCGGTCGTGCGCGACGGACACACGCGCTTCACAGTGCTGACGCCGACGCTGATCCGCGTCGAATATGCCGATGACGACCGCTTCGAGGATGGTCTGACGCAGACCGTGGTCAACCGCAGCTTCGCGCCGGTGGCGTACAGCAGCGCCGTCGAGGACGGGATGCGCGTGATCCGCACCACCGCGATGACGCTGCGCTACCGTCAGACATCCGGCGAGTTCACACCACAGAACCTCAGTGTCACCGTGAACACCGGCGCCATTGCGACGACCGGTCAGCCGGACTGGGCCGCGGATTCCAACCCCGAGAATCTCGGCGGCTGGCGCCGCGCACTGGACAATGAACAGGGCCCGCAGCCGCTGCACAACGGCCTGCTGTCGCGACAGGGCTGGTTCCTGCTCAACGACTCGCAGACCGTGCTGATGACGCCGGGTGCGTCCGATTACCAGGCGCGGCCTGCGCACGACGGCAGCTACCAGGACGGCTACCTGTTCGGTTACGGCCACGATTACGCGCAAGGTCTTGCCGATCTGCGTGCGCTCACCGGCCCGGCGCCGCTGTTGCCGCGCAAGGCTTTCGGCGTCTGGTTCTCGCGCTACTGGGCCTACAGCGATGCCGATCTGCGCGAGCTCGTCGCGCAATTCCGTGCGCATCAGGTGCCGTTGGACACGCTGTCGATCGACACCGACTGGAAGCGGGTGCACAACGCCGCCGGCTGCGCCGCGTTCAGCGTCATCGCTGGCGCGCAGCCGGGCGCGCCCTGCTCGTGGAACGGCTGGGACTGGAACCGCGCGCTGTTTCCCGATCCGGCTGGTTTCGTCGCCTGGGCGCACGACCAGGGTCTGGCGCTGGCGCTCAACGTGCATCCATCCATCGACAGCACCGATCCGGCGTTCGCGCAGACTCAGACTCAGAGCGGCGGACTCGCGCTCGACGGTGCGACGCCACCGTGCGCGTTGTATCAGGCCGATCCGCTGGGGCTGTGCTATGTCTTCGACTGGACGCAACCCAAGCAGCTCAAAGCCTACTTCTCGCTGCATGCGCCGATGGAAGCGCAGGGCATCGACTTCTGGTGGATCGACTGGTGTTGCGACGGCGCTTCCGCAACTGCGGCGGGGCTCACTGGTGATACATGGATCAATTCGCAATACGCGCGCGACAACGCCCGACGCGAGCGGCGCTGGCCCGCGTTCTCGCGTATCGGCGCATCGTTCCAGCAAGGCGACGCCGGCGTCGGCAACAACGGTGCCGGTGCGTTTGCCGAGCATCGCTACACGATGCACTTCACCGGCGACACCTGCGCCACCTGGCAGATGCTGGCGTTCGAGGCGCAGTTCACTGCCAGCGAGGGCAACATCGGCCTGCCTTACGTCACGCACGACATCGGCAGTTTCCTCGGCCCTCCGCAAGCAACCACCGGTTGTAATGGCACGCTCGGCCACACTGCACATCTGCCGGACGATTTCTATGTGCGCTGGGTGCAGTTTGGTACCTTCCAGCCGCTCGACCGCCTGCACTCGAATCACGGCGATCGCCTGCCCTGGGAATATCCAGGCGTGGCAGAAACCGCTGCCAGCGATTTCCTGCGCCTGCGCGAACGTCTCGTGCCTTTCCTCTACACGCTGTCGCGGCAGGCTTACGACAGCGGCCTGCCGATGACGCGCGCGCTCTACCTGCAATGGCCGGAACTCGATGAGGCCTACAAGCATCCGACCGAGTACACACTGGGCGCGGACATGCTGATCGCGACAGTGGCGGCCGCCGGTAATCCGGCGACGGTTGCGGTGTGGATTCCGCCGGGCGAGTGGACCGACTACTTCACCGGCGAAACCTTCACAGGCCCGCAGACCGTCACGCGTAGCGTCAGCTACGAGCAGTACCCGGTGTTCCTGCGCAGCGGTGCGATTCTGCCGACGCAGCTGGACTTGCCGACGAGCAGTGCCGGCCCGCAGGACAATCTGGTGTTGACGGTGTGGCCCGGTGCCGGCGCCAATAACAGGCTCGATCTCTACGAGGATCAAGGCCAGGGTTTCGGTTATCGCGATAACGCCTACGGATTTACGCCGCTGCACCTGTCGGCGACCGCGGACTGTGCGACGCTGACGATCGGTGCGCGACAAGGCCAGTTTCCCGGCGCGCTGGCACAGCGTTCGTGGACGCTAAATTTCGTCGGCGTGCCGGCGACGGTGACGGTCAGGATAGGGGGCCGGATCGTTGCGGCCAGCGCCTCGACCTACGACGCTGCAACGCGCACGTTGAGCGTAACGACCGGTCCGGTTACGACTACAAGCGCACTGGCGGTCAGTGCCGGTGTTGCGGGCTGTGGCGTCTAGCTGCGATATGCCGCAAAGGAACTCACTGTTCCTGCTTGGCCAGCGCGTCGTCCATCTTCTGCTTCTGCGCGTCGTTGGCGTCGAGCGCCGCATCGACCTTGTTGGCGATGGCGCTGCCGCTGTAGCCGATGGCATCGGTGTTGCGGATGCCGCGCGTTTCGACGCGGCCCTGCGGCGCGGCCCTAGGCGCGGGCGGCGGCGGCGAGGCGTTGCAGGCGGCGAGGCTGAGGGTCAGTGCGGCGAATGCAGGAATCTTGTACGAATACATCGCGGTCTCCGGATCCGGTCCGGGTGCAGTGTAGTCCCGATCATTTCCGCGTGTCAGTCCCGGCCCAGTCGCCGCCCAGCGCCTTGATCAGCAGCACGCTGGCGCCGAGGCGCGAACCCAGCACGTTGAGCGCGCCGCGGCGGGTGCCGTAGGCCGCGTTCTGCGCGCTGACGACATTCAGGTAGCTGACCAGTCCGGCCTGGTATTGATTGGTGGCGATCTTCACCGACTCCTGCGCCGCGGCGACCGCCTGATCCTGCACCTGCGCCTCTTGCGCCAGCAGCTGCAGCTGCACGAGCGTGTCCTCGACGTCCTGGAACGCGGTCAGCACGGTCTGGCGGTAGCTGGCAACGGTCTGGTCGTAGGCGGCGATCGCCTGGTCGGTCTGCGCCTTGCGCGCGCCGCCGTTGAACAGGGTCATCGCCAGGCTCGGGCCCACCGACCAGAATCGGTAGGGCAGGCTGATCCAGTCGGCGAAACTGTTGCCTTGATAGCCGCCGCTCGCCGAAAGCGTCAGATCGGGAAAGTAGGCGGTTTCGGCGACGCCGATCTGGGCGTTGGCGGCAGCCATGCGGCGCTCTGCCGCGGCAATGTCCGGACGGCGTTGCAGCAGGCTCGACGGCACGCCGGGCGGCGACGGCGGCGGGATGATCGCCAGCAGTGGCGCCGGCGCGATCGAGAAGTCGGCAGGCGGTTTGCCGATCAGCACGGCGATGGCGTGTTCCAGTTGCGCCCGCTGGATGCCGCTGTCGATGGCCTGCGCCTGCGCGGTTTTCAGCTGCGTCTGCGCCTGCACGACATCGGCCCTGGCGGCGACGCCCGCCGCATACTGGTTCTGCGTCAGTTGCAGCGAGCGCTGATATCCGGCCACGGTCTCATCGAGCAGGCGACGCTGCTCGTCGAGCACGCGCAGCTGGAAATAATCCTGAGCCAGCTGGGCCTGCGTGCTCAGGCGTGCCGAAGCCAGGTCGGCGGCACTGGCGCTGGCGTCGGCCTCGTTGGCTTCGACCGTGCGGCGCACGCGGCCCCAGAGGTCGGGCTCCCAGGAGGCATCGAGCGACAGGGAGAAATTATCGCCGCTGCGCCCGCCGGTGGCGGAGCCGCTGCTGCCGGACGGGGAACCGCTGCCGGAGTGCGAGCGCGTGGCCGATGCGCCGGCCGATAGGGTCGGCAGATAACCGGCGCGTGCCGAGAGCACCAGCGCCTGCGCCTGCCGGTACTGCGCTTCGGCCTGCGCCAGCGTCTGGTTGGAGATGTCGACCTGCTGTTCGAGCTGGTCGAGCAGCGGATCCTTGAACGCCTGCCACCACGGTCCGCGCGCGATGCTGTCCTGCGGCTGCGCGTGCAGCCAGTCGCCGGCCTGCTTGTAGCCTGCGGGTGTTGGTGCGGAGGGCTTGACGTAGTCCGGGCCCATCGCGCAGGCGGCGAGTGCCAGCAGCGGCAATGCGACAGGGATGATCTTGAGGGCGGCAGGTTTCATGCGGGAGCATCCGGGACGTGCCGCGTGGGCCGGCCGCCGCGCCAGACGCGCAGATGACGCGCGCACCAGAGCTGGAAACGGTCGAGGTAGAGATAGACCACCGGCGTGGTATAGAGCGTCAGCGCCTGGCTGACCAGCAGGCCGCCGACGATGGAGATGCCCAGCGGCTCGCGCAATTCGCCGCCGTCGCCGCCGCCCAGCGCCAGCGGCAGCGCGCCGAGCATGGCGGCGAGGGTGGTCATCATGATCGGCCGGAAACGCTTCAGGCAGGCTTCGAAGATCGCCTCCTGCGGCGTCAGGCCCAGCGTGCGTTCGGCGTCGATCGCGAAGTCGATCATCATGATCGCGTTTTTCTTGACGATGCCGATCAGCAGGATCACGCCGATCAGTGCGATCAGGCTGAACTCGATGTGGAACGCCATCAGCGCCAGGATCGCGCCGACGCCGGCCGAGGGCAGGGTCGAGAGGATGGTCAGCGGATGGATGTAGCTCTCGTAGAGCACGCCCAGCACGATGTAGACGGCGATGAACGCCGCCAGGATCAGCCAGGGCTGGTTCTGCAGCGATTGCTGGAAGACCTTGGCCGTGCCCTGGAAGCTGCCGTGGATCGAGGCCGGCACGCCGATGCGGGTCATGGTATTGCGGATGTCGGCGATGGCGTCGCTCAGGGAGGCGTTGCCCGCGAGGTTGAACGATATCGTCGAGGCGGCGAATTCGCCCTGGTGATTGACCGCCAGCGGCGCCGTCGAAGGCTCGAAATGGCTGAACGCCGACAACGGCACCATCTGGCCCGTGGTGCTGCGCACATAAATCTCCTTGAGCGACTCCGGACTCTGCAGGAACTGCGGCGCCAGTTCCATCACCACGTGATACTGGTTCAAGGCGGCATAGATGGTCGAGACCTGGCGCTGGCCGAAGGCATCGTAGAGCGTGTTGTCGATGGTCTGGGTGTTGATGTCGAGGCGCGCAGCGGTGGTGTGGTCGATGACCAGCCGGGTTTCGAGTCCGCCCTGTTGCTGGTCGCTGTCGACGTCGGTGACGAACTTTGACGTGCCGAGCGCGTCGGCGATCTTCGGCGTCCAGGTGCGCAGGTCGTCGAGGTTGTCGCTTTGCAGGGTGTACTGATACGCGGAGTTGCTCTGGCGGCCACCGACGCGGATATCCTGCGAAGCCTGCAGGAACAGGCTCGCGCCCGCGACTTTTGCGAGCTTCGGCCGCAGGCGGTTGATTACCGCATCGGCCGAGATCTTGCGCTGCGCAAACGGCTTGAGCGCGATGAACACGAAGCCGCCATTGCTGTGCCCGCCGCCGGTGAAGCCGACGACGCTGTCGATGGCCGGGTCCTGCTGGATGATGCCCATGAACTCGCCGAGCTTGCCGCGCATCGACTGGAACGATGTGCTCTGGTCGGCGCGGATGCCGCCGATCAGCCGGCCGGTGTCCTGCTGCGGAAAAAATCCCTTGGGCACGATCACGTAGAGATAGACGTTGAGGCAGACCGCGCCGAGCAGCAGCAGCATCATGAAGCGCGCGTGCTGCAAGGCCCAGCGCAGCGTGCGCTGGTAGAAATCCAGCAGGGCCTGGAACGCGCGTTCGCTGCTGCGGTAGAGGCGTCCGTGGGCCAGCGTTTGCGGCGCCAGCAGCCAGCGCGAGCACATCATCGGCGTGGTGGTCAGGGCGATGACCAGCGACACGCCGATGGCGACCGACAGCGTCACCGCAAACTCGCGGAACAGGCGGCCGACGATGCCGCCCATCAGCAGGATCGGAATGAACACCGCGACCAGCGACAGGCTCATCGACAGGACGGTGAATGCGACTTCGCGCGAGCCCTGCAGCGCGGCCTGCATCCGCGACATGCCGCCTTCCATGTGGCGCGAGACGTTTTCGAGGACGACGATGGCGTCGTCGACGACGAAGCCGGTCGCCACCGTCAGCGCCATCAGCGAAAGGTTGTCGAGGCTGTAGCCGCACAGGTACATCACCGCGAAGGTGCCGATCAGCGACACCGGCACGGCCACCATCGGGATCAGGGTGGAGCGGAAATTCCGCAGGAACGCGAACACCACCAGGATCACCAGCATCACCGAGATCACCAGCGTGCGCTCGACATCGTGCAGCGACGCGCGGATGGTGGAGGTGCGCTCCATCGCCACGTTCAGGTCGATGCCGGCCGGGATCGAGGCTCGCAACTCCGGCAGCAGCGCCATCACGCCGTCCACGGTCTTGATGATGTTGGCGCCAGGCTGCCGGTAGAGAATCAGCAGCACCGAGGGCTGGCCGTTGGCGAGGCCGATGTTGCGCAGGTCCTCGACCGAGTCGCTGACTTCGGCGACGTCGGAAATGCGCACCACCGAGGTGCCGTGATTGCCGAGGATCAGCGAGCGGTATTCGGCGGCGTCGACGGCCTGGTCGTTGGTGTAGATCTGCCAGTGGGTGGCGCCCTGCTCGACCGCGCCCTTGGGCCGGTTGGCGTTGGTGGCGGCGATGGTGCTGCGCACCTGGTCGAGGCCGATGCCGTATTGGTTGAGCGCGGTCGGGTTGAGTTCGACGCGTACCGCCGGCAAGGAGCTGCCGCCGACCGTCACCTGCCCGATGCCCTGCACCTGCGACAGCTTCTGCGCGAGGATGGTCGATGCGGCGTCGTAGATTTGTCCCTGCGTCAGCGTCTTCGAGGTCAGCGCCACGATCATGATCGGCGCATCGGCCGGGTTGACCTTGCGGTAGCTGGGATTGCTGCGCAGGCTGGTCGGCAGCTGGCTGCGCGAGGCGTTGATCGCCGCCTGCACGTCGCGCGCGGCGCCGTCGATATCGCGGTCGAGATCGAATTGCAGCGTGATGCGCGTCGAGCCCTGCGTGCTCGAAGAGGTCATCTCGGTGACGCCGGCGATGCGGCCGAGTTGGCGCTCCAGCGGCGTGGCGACGCTGCTCGCCATGATCTCCGGGCTGGCGCCCGGAAGATTGGCCGAGACCGAGATCGTCGGGAAATCCACCTGCGGCAACGGCGCCACCGGCAGCACGCGGAACGCGACGATGCCGGCCAGCGCAATCGCCAGCGTCAGCAGCGTGGTCGCCACCGGCCGCCGGATGAAGGGGGCCGAAATATTGATCACGGCAGGACCCCGTCGGCGCCGGCGTCGTCGTGCATGCGGCGATTGCGCGTGATGCTGCGCGCCAGGCGGTCGAAGGCGAGATAGATCACCGGCGTCGTGAACAGCGTCAGCATCTGGCTGACGATGAGTCCGCCGACGATGGTGATGCCCAGCGGATGGCGCAGTTCAGAGCCGACGCCGCTGCCGAGCATCAGCGGCAGCGCGGCGAGCAGCGCCGACAGCGTCGTCATCAGGATCGGGCGGAAACGCAGCAGGCAGGCCTGGTAGATCGCCTCGCGCGGCGGCTTGCCCTCGTTGCGCTCGGCGTCGAGCGCGAAGTCGATCATCATGATCGCGTTCTTCTTGACGATGCCGATCAGCAGGATGATGCCGATGATGCCGATGATGTCGAGGTCGCTGCGGAACAGCATCAGCGCCAGCAAGGCGCCGACGCCGGCCGAGGGCAGCGTCGACAGGATGGTGAGCGGGTGGATGTAGCTCTCGTAGAGCACGCCGAGCACGATGTACATCGTCACCACCGCGGCCAGGATCAGCAGCAGGGTGTTGCCCAGCGACGACTGGAACGCGAGCGCCGCGCCCTGGAAACGGGTCTGCATGCTGGCCGGCAGGCCGATGGCCTGTTCGGTCTGCTGGATGGCTTTGACCGCGGCGCCGAGCGATGCGCCGTCGCCGAGATTGAACGAGATCGTCGTCGCCGGGAACTGGCCGAGGTGATTGATCACCAGCGGCGCGGATTGCTCGGTGACCTGCGTGATCGCAGTCAGCGGGATCTGCGCGCCGTTGGCGGCGGCGACGTAGAGACCGGCGATCGCCTGCGGTCCTTCGCGCATGCCCGGCGCCGCTTCGAGCACCACGCGGTACTGGTTGGCCTGCGTGAAGATGGTGGAAACCAGCCGCTGCCCGAAAGCGCTGTAGAGCACGCTGTCGATGGCGGCCGGCGTGATGCCCAGACGGCCGGCGGTGTCGCGGTCGATCCGGATGTAGATCGCAAGGCCCTGCTGCTGCAGGTCGCTGGCGACGCCGGCGAGCTGCGGCTGCCGCGACAGCGCCGCCACCAGTTTCGGCGTCCACTGCGCCAGCACGTCAGGGTCCGAGTCCTCCACCGTGAACTGGTATTGCGTGCGGCTGACGCGGTCCTCGATGGTGAGATCCTGCACCGGCTGCAGGTAGAGGTGGATGCCGGACACTTGCGCCGCGGCCTGCTGCAGGCGGGTCATGATGGCGCCGGCGCCGTCACGCTGGTCGTGCGGCTTGAGGCTGATCAGCATGCGGCCGCTGTTGAGCGTGGTGTTGGTGCCGTCGACGCCGATGAACGACGAAATGCTGTCGACGTCGCGATCCTTGAGCAGAACCTGCGCCAGCGCCTGCTGTCGCTGCGACATGGCGGCGAAGGACACGGACTGCGGCGCTTCGGTGATGGCCTGCAGCTGGCCGGTGTCCTGCACCGGGAAAAATCCCTTGGGAATGCAGAGGTAGAGCAGCGCGGTCAGCGCAAAGGTGCCGATCGCCACCCACAGCGTCGCGGCCTGGCGGTCGAGCACCCAGTTCAGCCAGCGGCCGTAGTGCGCGATGAGATCGTCGATCCACTGCCCGGCCGCGCGATAGAAGCGGCCCTGCTGCGCCTCCGGCGTGTGGCGCAGGAGCCTGGCGCACAGCATCGGCACCAGCGTCAGCGACACGATCGCGGAGATGACGATGGTCACCGCCAGCGTGATCGCGAATTCGCGGAACAGACGGCCGACCACGTCGCCCATGAACAGCAGCGGGATCAGCACCGCGATCAGCGACACTGTCAGCGAGACGATGGTGAAGCCGATCTGCTTCGAGCCTTTCAGCGCGGCCTCCAGCGGCGGCTCGCCTTCCTCGATGTAGCGCGAGATGTTCTCGATCATCACGATGGCGTCGTCCACCACGAAGCCGGTGGCGATGGTCAGCGCCATCAGGGTCAGATTGTTGAGGCTGAAGCCGGCGAGATACATCACTCCGAAGGTGCCGATCAGCGACAGCGGCACCGCCAGACTGGGAATGAGGGTGGCGGGCACGCTGCGCAGGAACAGGAAGATCACCATCACCACCAGCGCCACCGCCAGCGCCAGTTCGAACTGCACGTCGTGCACCGAGGCGCGGATCGTGGTCGTGCGGTCGGACAGCAGCGTCACGTCGACCGAGGCCGGCAGGCTTTCGCGCAGGGTCGGCAGCAGCGCCTTGATGCGATCGACCACTTCGATGACGTTGGCGCCGGGCTGGCGCTGGATGTTGAGGATCACCGCCGGGGTCTTGTTCATCCACGCCGCCAGCCGCACGTTCTCGGCGGACGCGGTGACCTGTGCGACATCCGACAGGCGGATCGCCGCGCCGTTGCGGTAGGCCAGCACGATGCTCCGGTAATCGTCGGCGGACTTGAGCTGGTCGTTGGCGTCGATGGTGTAGGCGCGCGTCGGTCCGTCGAAGCTGCCCTTGGCGCCGTTGACGTTGGCGTTGCCGATGGCGCTGCGCAGGTCATCGAGACTCAGGCCGTAGGCGGCCAGCGCCCTGGGATTGGCCTCGACGCGCATCGCCGGCCGCTGGCCGCCGCTGAGCGTGACCAGGCCGACGCCGGCGATCTGCGAAATCTTCTGCGCCAGCCGCGTGTCGGCCAGATCCTCGACCTGCGGCAGCGGCAGGGTTTTCGAGGTCAGCCCCAGCGTCAGCACCGGCGTGTCGGCGGGATTGACCTTGCTGTAGATCGGCGGCGACGGCAGGTCGCTGGGCAGGAACGTGCCGGCGCCGTTGATCGCGGCCTGCACTTCCTGCTCGGCGATATCCAGGCTCAGTTCGAGGCTGAACTGCAGGGTGATGACCGAGGCGCCGGCCGAACTGGTCGAGGACATCTGGTTCAGGCCCGGCATCTGCCCGAGTTGCCGCTCCAGCGGCGCGGTCACCGAAGAGGTCATCACGTCGGGGCTGGCGCCCGGATAGAGCGTGACGATCTGGATCGTCGGATAGTCGACCTCCGGTAGCGCCGACAGCGGCAGCAGGCGGTAGGCCAGCGCACCGGCCATCAGGATCGCCGCCATCAGCAGCGAGGTGGCCACCGGCCGCAGGATGAACAGACGCGATGGATTCATGTCGGCGCGATCAGGATCGGCGCGGCGTCATTGCGCAGGGTGATGCCGATGGCCGCCAGCCTTCGCCGGTTTTTCCGGCGCGGCCGCAGCCGCGGGCAAGGCGCCGGCCGCGACCACCTTGCTGCCCTCGCTGAGGCGGTCGACGCCATCGGTGACCACGGTTTCGCCCACCGCCAGCCCGCTGGTGATGGCGGTGTCCTCGCCCTGCACGTCGCCGGTCCTGATCTGGCGCAGGGTGACCGTCGAGTCCGGTTTGACGACGTAGACGTAGGCACCGTTGCTGCCCTGCTGGATCGCCGCGCTGGGCACCAGGGTGACGTCGTGCTCCACCTTCAGCAGCATGCGCACGTTGACGAACTGGTTGGGAAACAGCGCCTCATCGGCGTTGGCGAACTCGGCCTTGAGCTTGACCGAGCCGGTGGTCGGGTCGATCTGGTTGTCGACCGTGGTCAGCGTGCCGCTGGCGAGCTTGACGGTCTGCGCGCGGTCGTAGGCGTCGACCGCCAGCTTTTGCGGCCCGCCCAGTTGTTTCAGCACGCCGGGCAGGTCGTCCTCGGGCAGCGAGAACACGACATTGATCGGCTTGAGCTGGGTGATGACGACGATGCCGTTGGCATCGCCGGTGCTGACGATATTGCCGGGATCCACCTGGCGCAGGCCGAGCCGGCCGCTGACCGGCGCAGTGACGCGCGCATAGGTCAGTTGCAGTCTGGCGGTGTCGATCTGCGCCTGGTCGGTTTTCAGCGCGCCTTCGTACTGCTTCACCAGGGATGCCTGCTGGTCGACCTGCTGCCTGGCGATGGAATCCTGCGAATACAGTTTTGTGTAGCGCTGCAAATCGATTTTTGCGGTTTGCAGCAGCGCCTGATCGCGCGCCATCTGGCCTTGTGCCTGTTCGAGCTGCACCTGGAACGGCCGGGGATCGATTTGCGCCAGCACGTCGCCGGCTTTCACTTCCTGTCCTTCCTGGAACAGGATTTTCATCAGTTGTCCGTCCACGCGCGGCTTCACTGTCACGGTGGCCAGCGGCGTGACCGTGCCCAGGCCGTTGAGGTAGATGCGGATGTCGCCGCGTGTGGCGACCGCGGTATTCACCGTCATCGGGCCGGCGCCCATGAAATTGCGGCGGCTGGTGACCTGCGGCGCTTTCCTGTGCGCGACCACGAACCAGACGGCGACGGCGATCAGCGCGACGATCAGCAGCATCCACAGACGGCCGCGGCCGGCCTGCCCGTGCCTGTTGGCGGAAATTCCCGCGGGGGCTTCGTGTGCGGATTCGTGGACTGGATTCATCGCGATGCGCCGGCCGGATCAGTGTGCGTATGACACTAGGTTAAGTGAAACGACACCGCGGCCGCCGAATCGCGGCGCGTTAAGTTATGTATAAATGCTGGATGCTCCGGCGCTGTCGCCGGACGCGGCTATTTTTCTTCGACGGTGTTGACGATGGCCGCGGCCATCTGGAACGGCTTGTCGGCGAGCAGCGACGCCAGCCTTTGCGGCAGGTGGCGCTTGTCGATCTGCAGGATCGACACTTGCGCAAAGCCGTTCGGCGACTGCCCCGACCACGACTCCGCCACCGGCCCGGCGGATTTCCTGCGCGACGGCGCGATGCCCATCGCGGTCAGTTTCTCGTGCTGCGGCAGCAGCGCCACCGCGCCGGCGTCGAGCGAGGCGGTCGAGGCCTGCAGGTCGATCCAGGTGTTGAAGTCGTGACGCAGCAGCGGCGCCGCGACCTTGCGCACCAGCGGGTGGACCAGCGCCCGTTGCGCCAGCGCGCCGGTGCGCTCGGCCAGGGTCAGCGCACTGCCGGTGCCCGGCAACGCCTGCTGGCGGCCGGCCTGGGTGGATTGCAGGGCGGCACGCACGGTGCTGGCGAAATTGGTCTGGAAATGCGCGCGCAGGCGCAGCTTATCGCCGTCGCCGTGGGGCTCGGAAACCAGTTGCAGGTTCATGCGCCACAACGGCGCGCCGTCCGCGCCGCCGGGAAGCTCGGCCGAGAATGACATCTGTTCGGGGGTGCCGTGCTGCGGGGCGGGGGGCGTGCCCAGTCCTAGCGCGCCGAGATTTTTGCGGATGCGGTTTAAGATGCCCATGCCTCAACCATTACTGCCAACAGTTCAGCCAAAGAATTCATGACCCGGCAATGTTACCGCTTTATCGTCAGTGGACACGTGCAGGGCGTATTTTTTCGCCAGTCCAGCGCCGGACAGGCGCGGCAGCTGGGCATCGACGGCTGGGTGCGCAATCTGGCCGACGGCCGTGTCGAAGGCGTCGCCTGCGGCAGCGCCGATGCCTTGCGTCACTACCGCGCGTGGCTGGCGCAGGGACCCGAGGCCGCGCGCGTCGACGATCTGCGCTGGAGTGTCTGCGACGAAGTGCCGGCGCAGGGTTTCACGGTGCGGCGTTGAGCCTCGGAACGTCACCCGCT
>DATMTG010000184.1:0-3086 GCA_035565075.1 Stenotrophobium sp. | reverse complement strand
TGGTGCGTCTACCAATTCCGCCATCTCGGCAATGGGCGCGCATTTTGTCCACTGCCCTTATCTTTGTCAATGAATAATTCCAAGCCTCCCAAGAAAAAAAACCGGCCTTCCGCACAGGACTGGCGCGCCCAGGATCCTGAGTTCGCAAGCGAGCAGGGCCGCTATGAAAAACCGATCCCCAGCCGCAGCCTGATCCTCAAAATCCTTGGCGATGAAAGCGGTGGTCCGCGTACCCTGGATGAGCTGGTTGCCTATTTCGGGCTGGCCGACGAAGAGCAACGGGTGGCGCTGGAACGCCGGCTCGGGGCCATGCTGCGCGACGGGCAGGCGATGCAGAATCGCAAGGGCGCATGGGGCGCGGTGACCCGCATGAACCTGGTGGCCGGTGTGGTGCAGGCGCATCGTGACGGTTTCGGATTCCTGATTCCCGACGGTGGCGGTCAGGATGTCTTCCTGCCGCCGCGCCAGATGCGTTCGCTGATGAACGGCGACCGCGTGCTGGTGCGCATCTCGGGCACCGACTACAAGGGGCGACCGGAAGGCTCGGTGGCCGAGGTGCTGGAGCGGGGCACGCGCACGGTCGTCGGTCGCCTGCACCTGGATCAGGGCATCAGTTACCTGATTCCGGAGAACCAGCGCGTGCAGCAGGATGTGCTGATTCCGCCGGATCAGCGCATGGGCGCCAAGCGCGGCCAGATGGTGGTCGCCGAGATCACCGCGCCGCCGGGTTCGCGCACGCTGCCGGTCGGGAGGATCATCGAAATCCTCGGCGATCACATGGCGCCGGGCATGGAGATCGAGGCGGCCCTGCGCGGACACAACCTGCCGAACGAATGGTCGGCGGAACTCGAGCGCGAAGTGCGGGCCATCCCCGACACGGTGCAACCGGAACAGATCGCAGGACGACGGGATCTGCGTCAATTGCCGCTGGTGACCATCGACGGCGTCGATGCGCGCGATTTCGACGATGCGGTGCACTGCCGCCCGGAGAAAAAAGGCTGGACGCTGTGGGTGGCGATTGCCGACGTTTCGGCCTACGTGCGGCCCGGGACGCCGCTGGATGCCGAGGCCCTGCGGCGCGGCACTTCGGTGTATTTCCCGCAGCGGGTGATCCCGATGCTGCCGGAGAAACTGTCCAACGGGCTGTGCTCGCTCAATCCAGATGTGGATCGCCTGTGCATGGTCTGCGAAATGCGCGTGCTGCCCGATGGCAGCATCGACAAGGCCAGCTTCTATGAAGGCGTGATGCGATCCAAGGCGCGCCTGATTTACGAAGACGTCGCCGCCATCCTCGATGATCCGCGCGGCGAACAGGCGCACAAGCGCGGCGAGCTGGTGCCGCACCTGCTGGCGCTGAACCAGGTGTTCGAGGCGTTGTTTGCCGCGCGCCTGAAACGCGGCGCGATTGATTTTGAAAGCACCGAGACGCGCATCGTTTTCGGGGCCGACCGCAAGATCGAGAAGATCGTGCCGGTGCAGCGCAACCGCGCGCACCGCCTGATCGAGGAGTGCATGATCGCCGCCAACGTCGAGTCGGCGAAGATGGTCGAGAAGGCGAAGGTGCCGTCGCTCTACCGCATTCATGAAAACCCCGATGCCCTCAAGGTGCAGGCCCTGCGCGAATTCCTGGCGGGCCGTGCGCTGCGCCTGGGCGGAGGTGCCGCGCCCAAGGCGATGGACTATGCCAAGGTGCTGGCCGCGGTCAAGGGACGGCCGGACGCCGGCCTGGTGCAGACGCTGCTGCTGCGCTCCCTGATGCAGGCGCAGTACAACGCGGTGAACTCCGGGCATTTCGGACTGGCACTGACACACTATGCGCACTTCACCTCGCCGATCCGGCGCTATCCGGATCTGCTGCTGCATCGCGCGATCAAGCACGCGCTGCAGGTCGCCAAGGGTCGCCGCCTGCTGAGCCGCAACAAGACGGAGCCGTTCATTTACACCACCGAGCAGATGGTCGCCTTTGGCGCGCATTGCTCGATGGCCGAGCGCCGCGCGGATGACGCGACGCGCGATGTCTCCACCTGGCTCAAATGCGAATTCATGAGCCATCGTGTCGGCGACGAGTACGGTGGCGTGATCACCGGCGTCACCAATTTCGGGCTGTTCGTCGAACTCGAAGGCCTGTACGTCGATGGCCTTGTGCACGTGTCCTCGCTCAAGAGCGACTACTACCAGCACGATGCCAAGCAGCACCGCCTGGTCGGCGATCGTTCCGGTCAGGTCTATGGACTGGGCGACCGCGTCCGCGTGAAGGTCGTGCGGGTGAATCTTGATGAACGTAAAATCGACCTCGAACTGGTTGCGGAAAAATCCGCCGCTCGGGCCGGCAGCACGAAGAAGGGCAATGGCGCGGTTAAACCGGCGCCCGCGGCCAGGACGGCCGGCAGACCGACGCAAAAGGACCGGCGCAAAAGGAGGCCCTGATGAGGACAGCGATTCACCGGATCGGACTGCTCGCCCTGCTGGGGCTGGCTGCATGCGCCAGTGCGCCGCAGCCGGTGGCCGGGACCGAGGCGGCGGTTTCGCCGGCGATCACCGATTACGTCGGCGCCGAAGTCGCTGCACTGCCGGCCGACGATGCTTCGGGCTACATGCAGCGCCTGCAGCAGGCCCTGGTGGCGGCACTGTCGGAAACCGCATTGAACCCGAAGCCGGACGTGCGGATCATCAATGACGATCTGCTGCTGTTCAGCCTGCCGACCGCCAGCAGCTTCGAGGTCAACAGCGGCGAGCTGCGTCCCGAGGCGCTGGCGACGTATGGCGCGATTGCCGAAGTGCTGCGCCAGTACGACCACGCCGTGATTCATGTTCTGGCATTTGCCAGTGAACCGGCCGACGCGGATCTGACCCTGAGCCTGCCGGGCCGGCAGGCGGCCGCGGTCGCAGCGTATTGGATCGCGCAGGGGATTCCCGCTTCGCGCCTGCGCCAATCCACGAGTATCGCGGACGCCGCATCCTCCGCGATGAAGTCCGCAGGGCAACTCGTGATTGCCGTCAAGCCGGTGGTGCAGGGCCATGAGAACCAGGCATGGATCCCGCCGTCGCTGCCGATGACCCATTGAGCCAGCCGCTCTGGCGTTTTT
>DATMTG010000183.1:0-2698 GCA_035565075.1 Stenotrophobium sp. | reverse complement strand
CGGGGACGGGAATGATTCAACCCACCTCATTCTTCTTCTCTCCCCCCGCGCGCACCTTCCCCAAGCCCATCCTTCATTGATGCGTGACGATGCCCAGCAGCGCCGGCACCCCGCTGTAGCTGGCCGCCTGGCCATCGCCATCGTGTCCGTTCACCGCGGTCAGCGTGATCGTCGTGCTGACGCCCGAAAGCGCACTCCCGCCTGCCGGCGTGGCGCCGTTGTCGTTGCAGCCGGCCAGCAACAGCATGGCGAAGGCCAGCCCCAGCGCGCAGCGCCGCGGCAGACACCCCAGCAGCAACAGGCCGGCGAGCAGGAATGCCGCCAGCGCCAGCGGGCTGCGTGCGACGACCGCTTGCGCGCCCCAGGCGCTGTTGAACGGCGACCACGATTTTTGCGCCGTCGCCTGGCTCACGCCGGCGAGCGTCGCACTGAGCGTGTAATGGTCGCCGCCCGACAGCGGCACCGGCGGCGAGAAATTGAACACCGGCGCGCGGCCCGGGTGACTGATCCTGAGCTGACTGCCATCGGGCAGGGTCAGCGTCAGCACCGACAGGACTTCCGGGTTCGACAGCTGCAACTGCACCGAGTCCAGCGCCTGTGTGCCTGCGCCGTCGACGCTGAACCCGCCGGCCGCAACCGTGTTGCCGTCGCCGCTGCCGACCGATGAAGGCGTGTCGGCATGGACACTGCCGCTGGCTGTCGCCGCACCCGACGAGGAACCGCCGGACGAAGACCCCGCACCGGACGATCCACTGCCCGACGAGGAGTTGCCGCCGGACGAACTGCCGCTCGACGACGCACCACTGCTGGAACCCGAGGAGGAGGAAGACGCCCCGGACGATGAGCCGCTGCTGGAAGAACCGCCCGACGAACTGCCGCCGCTGCCGGCCACCGTCACCGAGACTGCCGACACGGCCGAGCCATTGCCGGAGGCATGTCCAGCGGCATCGCGATAGATGCCGGCGCCATCGAACGCACGCAGCAGCAGCGTGTGCTCGCCCTGCGCCAGGACCGGCGTGGTCAGCGTCTCCTTGCCGCCGGCTGGCTGCGTCGCCGGCTGCTGCATCAACGGCGTGGCGCTGAGCCAGTCCGGCTGGGCGCTGCCGGATGCCTCGCGCACTTCGTAATGATCGGCCTTGCCACAGTAGCGGCTGTCGCCGGTGGCGAGGAAGCCGAGGCTGACCGTGCCGTCGGCGTTGGCCGACGCCGTCAGGTCGCGCAGCGGGTACGGCCGCTCGCCATCGTGGTTGTAATCGCCGGTGCGCTGCGCGTCGTGGCTCACTTCCGGCCACTGCGACAGGGCGGCGCAATCGCTGCTGCCGTCCACCGCCACCGGCGTCTTGTACAGGCGCAGATAACCTTCGCGGGTGATGGTGGTGAGATACAGGTAGCGGCCGTCGGGGCCGCTGATCGGACCGGAGCCGACCGCCGCCGAAGACACGGTCCAGCCGCCGGTGTGGTAGCGCGTCGCCAGCGGGTCGAGCGTGGCCAGCCCGGCGACCACGGTATCGCCGACCGCGCTACCGGTGATCGCCGAAGCCAGGCCGCTGCCGGTGACATCGGCGATGATCGGCGCATTCAGGAACTGGAAATCATTGACGCGGATCGGCGCATTGGGCTCGAACAGCCCGGTGCGTGTATCCCACAACGAAAGATGGCTTTCGCGGCCCAGAGAATGTCCTTCGATCGCCGCCAGCGACAGGGCCCGGCGCAGGCCGGCGCCGGGACCGGCGATGGTCATGTGCAGGCCGCCGTCCATGCTCGCCGCCGCCAGTCCGCCGACCGCGACGAAGCTGGGCGTGTCGACGGATGTCGACAGCGGTCCCGGCGGCGTCACCGCCAGCGTGATCGGCAGGCCCGAGGTCGGGTCGTTGCCCAGCGCGCTGCTGCCATCGGCCTTGAACAGGTATCCCGGCCCCGCCGCGCTGGAGACTGCGATTTCCTCCTGGCCATTGTTGCGGAAGATGACCGGCTGCGTGTTGACGCCCGAGCCGATGGTCGGCAGCAGTTCGGTGAACAGCATGGCGATCCTGGCCGGCCATCCGGGCTTGTAGGCGTTGGCCTGGAAATTGGCGGACGCCGGTGCGCCGTTAGACGCTGCATGCGCGGCGCCGTCGTTCCACAGCGCGTAGACGCGGCTGTTGCCGGGACTGACGATCGCGCCGGCGATGGTGAAGAACGGATCGAGCCCGGCGTTGGCGGTCTCGGTGTATTCCTCGTTGACGCCGGTGACGACATCCAGCTTGCCGTCGCCATCGATGTCGGCAATCGCCGGCGTGCGCAGGATCTTGGTGCCGTACTGCTGCTGGGCGTCGCTCTTGTAGGTGATGAAATGCGTCTCCGGGTCCATGCTGGCGACCTTGGCCGGATCGCGCAGCAGCACCGGCCAGCCGTTCATCGGCGTGCCATCGGCATGCCAGACATAGACATGGCCATCGTTGGCGCCGGCGACGATTTCCAGCCCCGGGTAAGACGGGTCGAGATCGCCCACCGAGGGATTGCTGAAGAAACCGTAGTCGCGGCGGTTGTCGATATTGCGATGGCGCGGCGTGGCGTAGGCGTCGCAATTCGGGATCGTGCCCGGCCCGCAGATCGGCTGCCGGCTGAAATCGAAATTCACCGTGACCGGGAACCCGGCACGCATCGAGACGTCCGGTTCCCAAGCGTAGAGATGCCCGGAAATATCCGCCGCCAGCAC
>DATMTG010000182.1:0-2363 GCA_035565075.1 Stenotrophobium sp. | reverse complement strand
GAATTCCTCGAGCACGTGAAGGTCGACCTGTTCCCCGATTCCGTCTACGTGTTCACGCCGAAGTCGAAGATCATCGCCCTGCCGCGCGGCGCGACGCCGCTGGACTTCGCCTACAGCATCCACACCGGCATCGGCGACCATACCGTGTCGGTCAAGATCAACCACGAGCCGGCCCTGCTCCGCACCGAACTGCACAACGGCGACATCGTCGAGATCGAGACGGATCCCGATTCGCGCCCCAGCCCGACGTGGCTGAGTTTTGTCCGCACGGGCAAGGCGCGCTCGGCGATCCGGCACCACCTGCGCACCATCAACCTGAACGAGTCCGTCGAACTCGGCCAGGAACTGCTCAGCCAAGCGCTGGCCCAGCTGGGCATCAAGGCCGAGCTCCAGCCCACGACCATCGACCGCCTGCTGGCCGAATCGTCGGCCAAGGCGATGGACGAAGTGTATGCCGACATCGGCATCGGCAAGCGCATGCCCGCCCTCGTCGCGCGCCACATCGTGAGCCTGCTGGGCGGCGACGTCGCTTCCCTGCCGGCCCTGCCCGCCAACGGCGGCGAGCTGGACCCCGTCACGATCTACGGCAGCGAAGGCGTCGCGGTCCAGTTGGCGCCGTGCTGCCTGCCGATCCCGGGCGACCACATCATCGGCCAGCTGCGCCGCGACCAGGGGCTCGTCGTGCACACGGCCGACTGCTCGCAGGCCAACCGCCTGCGCCTGAAGGAACCGGACCGCTGGATCCCGGCCCAGTGGGGCACCGAGCTGAACCGCCGCTTCGACTGCCGCATCCGCCTCCTGATCACCAACGAGAAGGGCATCCTGGCCCGCGTCGCCGCCGAGATCGGCGAGTCCGACGCCAACATCACGTATGTCGGCATGGACGAGGACGACGAACACATGATGACCCAGCTGCGCTTCACGATCCAGGTGAAGGACCGCGTGCACCTGGCGCACCTGATCCGCAACCTGCGCCGCGTGGCCGGCGTCAACCGCGTGGAGCGCGAACGGGCGTAATCCCGATCAGGACAACGGCAACGTACACCGGAACCCGGCGTACGCCCGTTCCGCCCGCGGCCGCTCGTCGACGACAGCCACCGGCAGGGATAGCCTTAACTTGGGTAGATCGGTGCGCGCGTGGCGACCGTCCTGGCCCGCATTTGCGCTTCGTAGTCGGGATCGATCGTGTCCATCCAGCGGTCCCAGAACAGGAAATACCAGCCGAAGTTATAACGCGCCCGCGCATGATGTATGTTGTGCGCGACCGACGTATTGATCCAGCGCCCGAACCAGTGCCTGCCCCAGTGCGCCGGCAGGATTTCATGGCCCAGGTGGCCGTACACCGCATAGGCCGTGTTCACCCAGGTGAAAAGGAGATATGCAGCGAGGTGTTTGGGCACGAATAGCAGGATCAGGATCGATCCGCCGGCGTCGACCACCGCTTCCAGCGGGTTGATGGAATACGTGGTCAAGGGATTCGGATTCGTCGACAAATGATGCGTGCGGTGAAAAAAACGGAACAGCGCACGATGATGCATAAGCCGGTGCGTCCAATAAAAATAGGTGTCCTGGATGCCCATCATGATCGGGAGACTGAGGACGAAATAGGGCCA
Source organism: Stenotrophobium sp. (assembly GCA_035565075.1). Classification (GTDB taxonomy): domain Bacteria; phylum Pseudomonadota; class Gammaproteobacteria; order Nevskiales; family Nevskiaceae; genus Stenotrophobium. The sequence goes on along the minus strand of DATMTG010000182.1, from coordinate 750 downwards.
GCCATAATCGGCAACATGCGCGTAGAAAAAACGATGCGATTTTCCGCTGGCCAGCATGATGACGATCGACACCAGCGCGAATACGAGAATGCTGGTCGCCGAATAAAGCGTTTCACGCGCCAGTTGACTGCGACCGATCGGCCTGGACTGAAGGCGCACGATGCTGCCGGCCCGGCGCCGCCACCAGGTCCAGGCGATGAAACCCAGCACGACGCACACCAGATAGCGCTGCGCTTCGATCATGAGCACAAACCCGAGCTGGCGCAGCAACAGGGTCGCTTGGGGCAAATTGTTCGAAAGAGTCATAGGCAACAGGGAATCGATCATCTCCGGAGTTCAGTGGAGACAAGATAGCATGTTGCCAAGGCACAAAAAGTCACGAACCGTCACGGCCCGCAGTTGCCTGTCGATCAGGCACGCAATTCGAGAATGCGGTCGAACGCCGCGCACGCGCCGGCGCAGGCGTCCGCGATCTCGGCCGGCGTGCGCACGTCCGCCCGCAGCGCCTGCATGAAACTGCGCCAGCGGGGGCCGGGGCCGGCGGCATCGCCTTTCAGATAGCGCAACCCATGCGGCGCCAGGCGTTCGCGCAGGCGTTCGTACAGCACGGCGCCACCCAGTTGCGAGCCTTCGATCACGTAATGCACACCCCAGCGGTAGGCGGGGCTGGCCGCGGCGGGCCAAGCGTGCGCGGGCGACTCCGGGCCGCCCTGAACCGGCGCGCCCGCCTCGGCCAGGTCGGTCTCGATC
>DATMTG010000181.1:0-10747 GCA_035565075.1 Stenotrophobium sp. | reverse complement strand
CCTTCACGACAGAACACAATCGTCCGCAAATGTGATGATCGTCACATCTTCGTGTGTGTTGCATCTGTCATGATGCGGAGCGTTGGGCGGCAGACACACTTCAGAGCCTGCTGTTTGATATACATCTACTGATCGATCGATCTACATTGGAGCAATAATGGCAACGACTTACTACAACGACATTCAAAAGCTGTACGTGGCGTACTTCAACCGTCCGGCTGACCCGGGTGGTCTGGCTTTCTGGGAAACCACCGTCGAAGCAGCTGCTGGTAGCACCGCTGCCGTGTCGGCTGCTTTCGCTGGTTCGGATGAATACAAGGCTACCTTCGCCAACCAGACCAACGCACAGATCGTCAACACCGTCTACATGAACCTGTTCGGCCGCGCTGCCGAAGACGCAGGCAAGGCTTACTGGGCCGACCTGCTGGACAAGGGCACCCTCACCATCGACGCAGTCGTGACCGCAATCGCCCAAGGCGCACAAGGTTCCGACATGACCGCCTACAACAACAAGGTGACCGCTGCTGCAGCCTTCACCGCTGCCGTCGACACCGACGCGGAAAAAACCGGCTACAGCGGCGGCGACGCCAACAAGGTCGCCAAGACCTTCCTGGCTGGCGTGACCGACAACGCCTCGCTGCAAGCTGCGACCGCTCCGGCCGCTCTGAACACCAGCGTCGCCGCCGCAGTGGCCGCCGGCACCCCGTTCACCGTCGCAGGTGCACTGAACACGCTGAACGCCGCCCACGCCGCCGTGGACAGCTTCCTGGGCGGCCTGAAGCTGGACGCCGCCGGCGTCGCAACCGCTCAGTCCACCGCAGTGACCAAGATCGCCGCCGACCTGACCGCCGACACCTCGGGCGCATCGACCACCCTGTTCACCAACACCACGTCGCAGACCGTGCGTGACGCCCTGGTCGCTTCGCAGGAATCGGCCAACGCTGATGCTCTGAACGCTGCTCAGAAGGTCGTGTCGGACGACAACACCGCAATCTCGAAAGTGACCGGCCTGACCTCCGCTGAGTCGACCCTGACCGCCGCGCAGACCGCCCTGACGGCTGCTCAGAAGGCTGAAACCTCGGCACATGCTGACCTGGTCGCCAAGGAAGCCGCGTTCTCCGTGAACAATGGCGGCGACGCCAACACCAGCGTGACCAGCGATGGCACCAGCCTGTCGTATGTCAAGGGTGGCACGCCGGTCGTTCTGGCAACCATCGATGTCAACGGCAAAGCCACGATCGCTGACGGCGTCGACGCAACCAAGTACACCGGCCTGACCGACCTGATCGCCTCGTTCAACACCGAAAACACGGCTACCATCGGCGTGTCGAAGGCACAGACGAACGTGGACAATGCGCACCTGGGCGTCAACCTGCTGGACGTCGCTCCGGATTCGACTGGCGTCGTCGGCGCCACCGGCGATACCGAAGCGCAACTGATCGCTGCCATCTCGGCCCAGATCAACGCCACCACGCCGAACACCGTGGCATCGAGCGCAACCCCGACCGTCGCGCAGATCCAGACCGAACTGGCTGTCCTGAAAGCGACGGACATGAATGCGTACACCAGCTTCAAGGCCCTGGTCGATGCTGAAACCGCTTCGGGCGATGACTTCAACCCGCTGATCTCCAAGCTGGCTACCGACATGGGCACCGCGAAAACCGCCAGCGATGCGATCGCTGCCCTGGCAAAAGACGTCGCCGCCCTGCAGACCGCTACCGCCAACGTCAACACCCTGGCTGGCCTGCAAGCAACCAGCGACGCAGCCGCCAAGCTGCTGACCGACAAGGGCTATAGCGTCGTCACGCTGGACGCCGCTCACGCCGCTTCGTTCGGTACCGCTGCTTCGGACGTCTTCGTGACCGCCAAGACCGACGCGACCATCGGCGCATTCGGCCTGCAAGGCACGGACGCACTGGCCGTCGGCAAAGGCTTTACGCTGGTTCAAGGTGCAATCGGCGCCAACGGCGTGACCGCCAACGACGCTGCACTGGAAATCTTCGTCAGCCAGCAAGGTGGCGATGCCCAGCTGCAGATCGAAAACCACGCTTACAGCTCGAACGTCGCTGGCACCGCTGGCGAAGTCTTCACCATCATCCTGACCGGTGTCGACGCTTCGTCCCTGCACCTGGACAGCAACGGCATCATCACGTCGAGCACCACCGCCTAATTGACCGGCCCGCAAGGGCAAGTCGTTAGCCGAGAACCCCGCCTTCGCAAGAAGGCGGGGTTTTTTCTTTACCGTCCGTTGTCTTGTGCCCTGAACGCGACTCTTTTAGAATGTTCGAGTCAAAAAATGTGACGTGGATCACATTTTTTATGTTTTTTCGTGGATAATGTGCACGCAGGCCACTTTCTATGCCTAAGCGTCGAAATGGCGGCCCTTGACCTGTCACGCGAGATACATGAAAAAATTCCTGAATCCAAAAACCGAGATTGGGCGCATCCTGCTCAGTTTCAAAGGCACGTTCTACACGGTGGGGACGTTCAGCGCGATCATCAACCTGCTCGCGCTGATTCCTTCGCTCTACATGCTGCAGGTCTACGACCGCGTCCTGTCGAGCCGCAACGAGATCACGTTGCTGATGCTTACGTTGATGATGCTTGGCGGTTACCTGTTCTCGTCGGCGCTGGAGCTGATCCGTTCGTTCGTGCTGGTGCGTGTGGGCGCGCAGTTCGACATGCGGCTCAACAAGCGCCTGTACACGGCCGCCTTCGAGCAAAACCTCAAGCAGGCTGGCAGCAACGCCGGCCAGGCATTGTCCGACTTGACGACCTTGCGCCAGTTCCTCACCGGTAACGCGCTGTTTGCCTTCTTCGATGCGCCCTGGTTCCCGATCTACCTGATCGTCATTTACTTCTTCGAGCCCTGGCTGGGCGTGTTCGCGACGTGCGGCGTCGTCGTGCTGGTGATCCTGGCGATCGTCAACGAACGCGTGACCTACCAGCCGCTGAAGGAAGCCAACAGCATGGCGATTGCGTCCAACACGGCCGCCACCAACAACCTGCGCAACGCCGAGGTCATCGAATCGATGGGCATGCTGCCGAACCTGATGGCGCGCTGGTTCAAGTTGCATGGCAAGTTCTTGACCCTGCAGGCGCAGGCCAGCCAGAAGGCCGGCACCATCACTGCCGTTACCAAGTTCTTCCAGATGGGACTGTCGTCGTCGGTGCTGGGCCTTGGCGCGCTGCTCGTGCTCGACAATAAGATCACCTCCGGCATGATGATCGCCGCTTCGATCCTGCTGGGCCGCACGCTGGCGCCGGTGCAGCAGTTGATCGGCGTGTGGAAGAGCTGGGGCAGCACACGCAGCGCGTTCGATCGCCTGACCTTGCTGCTGGAAACCAACCCGGCCCGCGAAGCCGGCATGGAATTGCCGAAGCCGGAAGGTCGCCTGAGCGTGGAAGGCGTGCATGCCGCGCCGCCGGGCGTGCGCAGCCCGGTGGTCAAGGGCGTCTCGTTCGCGATCCAGCCTGGCGACGTGCTGGGCGTGATCGGGCCGAGCGGCTCGGGCAAGTCGACCCTGGCACGGCTGATGGTGGGCGTGTGGCCCACGATGGTGGGCAAGGTGCGCCTGGACGGCGCCGACATCTATGCCTGGAACAAGGCCGAGCTCGGTCCTCACGTCGGCTACCTGCCGCAGGACATCGAGCTGTTCAGCGGCACGGTCGCCGAGAACATCGCCCGCTTCGGCGAGATCGATTCGGAAAAAGTCGTGCTGGCCGCCAAGCGCGCCGGCGTGCACGACCTGATCCTGCACTTCCCTGAAGGCTATGACACCAAGCTGGGCGACGGTGGTGCCGGCCTGTCCGGCGGCCAGAAGCAGCGCCTCGGCCTGGCGCGTGCCATGTACGGCGATCCTGCCCTGATCGTGCTGGACGAGCCGAACTCGAACCTGGACGACGTGGGCGAACAGGCCCTCGTGAACGCCGTGCTCGACCTGCGTCAGCGCGGCAAGACGATCGTGCTGATCACGCACCGTCCGAGCGCGATCAGTTCCACGACCAAGCTGCTGCTGATGAACGACGGCGCGGTGCAGATGTTCGGCCCCACCAAGGACGTGCTGGCGGCGCTCAACGAAGCGAACCAGAAAGCCCTGGCGGCCCAGCAGGCGGCGCAGCAGCAGCGCGCCGCCGCCGGCGCCCAGCCGGGCGGCACGACTGCCGCAGCCTGACGCGTAGCGGTGATGACCCGAGAAGGACAACAATGAAATTGCTGAAAAACGACGTGGCGGAAGTCGTCTCACATGACGTGACGCCGCTGGAAGTAAACACGGATGCACGCGCATTCAGCCGCATCGGCTGGTTGATCGTCGTGCTTGGGCTCGGCGGCTTCCTCGCCTGGGCCTTGTTCGCGCCGCTGGACAAGGGCGTACCGCTGTCGGGTACGGTTGCCAAGGAATCGAACCGCAAGGCGATCCAGCACCAGATGGGCGGCATCGTCAAGGAAATCCTCGTCAAGGACGGCGACGTCGTCAAGGCGGGGCAGGTGCTCGTGCGCATGAATGGCGTGCTGGCCAAGTCGGCCTACGAGACGAGCGAAGCGCAATACCTGACGGCGCGCGCCAGCGAGGCGCGCCTGATTGCGGAACGCGACGGCCTGAAAACGATCACGTTCCCGGACGAATTGGAACGGCGCAAGAACGAGCCGCGTATCGCCGAGTTGATGGCCCTGCAGAGCCAGCTGTTCACGTCGCGCCGGATGTCGCTGCAGAACGAGCTGGGCAGTGTGGACGAAAACATCGCCGGCCTCAAGGATCAGATCAAGAGCCTGGAAGAAGCGCGCGACAGCAAGAAGGCCGAGATGGGCTACCTCAAGGAGCAGCTGGACGGCATGCGCGACCTCGCCAAGGAAGGCTATGTGGCGCGTAACCGTCTGCTCGACCTGGAACGGACCTACGCCCAGCTGAGCGGCCAGATCTCGGAAGACATCGGCAACATCGGCCGTTCGCGCCGCCAGGTGCTCGAGCTGAGCCTGCGCAAGGCCCAGCGTACCCAGGACTACCAGAAGGAAGTGCGGACCCAGCTGTCAGACGTCGAACGGGAGGCCGAGGCGCTCGGCGCCCGCATGGAAGGCCAGAAATTCGAAGTCGACAACGTCGAGGTCAAGTCGCCCGTCGACGGCACCGTGACGGGCCTGGCCGTGTTCACCCAGGGTGGCGTGGTCCAGCCCGGCTTCAAGATGATGGAAATCGTTCCGACGAACGATCCGCTCGTCATCGAAGGCAATCTGGCCGTCAACCTTGTCGACCGCGTCCACCGGGGCCTCAAGACCGAGCTGATCTTCTCGGCGTTCAACGTCAACAAGACCCCGCACATCGAAGGCCAGGTCGAGGAAGTGGCGGCCGACCGCAGCGTCGACGAGCGCACCGGCGCGCCTTACTACAAGGTGCGCGTGCGGGTGACGCCGGCCGGCCAGAAGATGATCGCCGAGCACCACATGGACGTGCGCCCCGGCATGCCGGTGGAACTGTTCGTCAAGACGGGCGAGCGTACGCCGATCAACTATCTGCTGAAACCGATCTTCGACCGCTCCCGGTCGTCGATGGCGGAGGAGTGAGCTTGGACCGCCCGACGATCACAGAACGCGCGTTGCGCCGCGGTGTCATTGCCCTGGTCGCCGCGCTGGCGGCCGGCCAGGCCGGTGCGGTTACGCTGCAGCAAGCGTACGAGGCCGCGCTGAAGAACGACCCGACCTACCGCATGAGCTTCTACGACAAGGAAGCGGCCAAGGAAAACCGCATCCTCGGTCGCTCCAACCTGCTGCCCAGCGTGTCGGCCAGTTTCTCGGCCAGCCGCAACATCGCCGATACGGACGCGCTGGAAACGAATTTCGTCGGCCAGAAGGTGCGGGTGATCGACCACCCGCGCTACATCAGCCGCTCGGACGTCGTGCAGCTGCGCCAGCCGATCCTGAACCTGGAAGGCATCGCGCGCTACCGCCAAGGCAAGGTCCAGGCGGAGCAGGGCGAGGCCGCGTTCGAGGCGAGCACCGACGAAGTCACGGTGCGCGCCGTCAGCGCTTACATGGACGTGCTGTTCGCCGACGACCAGGTTGCGCTGTCCGAAGTCTCGCGCAATATGTATCAAGAAATGATGCATGTAAACCAACGCCTGTTCGAAAAAGGCGAGGGCACCAAGACGGACATGCTGGAGACCCAGGCGCGGCTCGACCTCTCCGAGGCCCAGCTGACGGAGGCGAAGGACAATGCCGTGGCGGCGCGCGAAACGCTGGCCGCCATCATCGGCATGGATCCGGGGCCGCTCGATCATCTGCGCGACGAATTCCATCCGGTGACGATCACGCCCGGCACCTTCGAGGACTGGGAAAAGATCGCGCGCGAGCACAATCCGGAACTGGCAGCCGCGCGCCTGGCGGCCGAGAATGCCCGTCTCGACATCAGCCGTAACCGCGCCGGCCATTATCCGCGCGTGGACTTCGTCGCGGCCTATAGCCGGGGCGACGCGGAATCGATCAACACGTACACGCAGAATTCGGTGAACCGCACCGTGGGCCTGCAGGTCAACATCCCCATCTATCAGGGCGGAGCGGTCAATGCCGCAACGCGCCAGGCGGCCGCGAACTATGCCAAGGCCCAGTCGGACGTGGACGTGCGCACGAGCAAGGTGCTGGTGGAACTGCGCAAGGCCCACAGCCTGGTGGTGTCCAGCGTGCACAAGATCGAGGCGCTGGAAAAAGCCGTCGCCTCCGGCAAGCTGCTCATGAAGGCCACCGAGCAGAGCATCAAGGGCGGCGTGCGCATCAACCTCGACCTGCTGAACGCCCAGCAGCAGCTGTACACGAGCCAGCGCGACCTGGCCCAGGCCCGCTACACGTACCTGATCGCCGTCCTGCGCCTGCGTGCCGCAGCCGGCACGCTCGACAGCGGCGCCGTGCGCGAAGTCGCCGCTTACTTCCACTGAGTGCGCGGCGGCGCCGTCCCGGCGCTGCCGTCTCTCCGCCTCCACTTACGTCGCAAAATCGTTGCGCATATGCAAATTGCGTGGAATTAACATTTTCCAAAATGCAGTAAGTGACCACTTCCTCTAAGAAATAGTATCCATGCGGAACATGGGCTGGCACAGCTGTGTTCGTGGCGCCACTGCTGTGCCGATTCATGTACCATTTCCTCACATTTTGACATGGAGGCAATGATGGCAACGACGATCGAACAGACAGTGGAACAGTTGTATATTGCATACTTCAGCCGCCCCGCGGATCCGAAGGGGCTGGCGTACTGGGAGAACGTGCTGACGACCAATCCCGATGGCGTGCAGCAGATTTCCGCGGCATTTGCCGGCTCGCAGGAATACAAGGACACGTATGCGGGGCTGGACAACACGGGCGTCGTGCAGGCTGTCTACCACAACCTGTTCGGCCGGGCCGGCGAGCAGGCAGGTGTGGATTACTGGGTCAATTTGCTGAACAACCACACGATCACCGTCGACAACGTCGTCACCACCATCGCTAGCGGGGCGCAGAACAGCGACAAGCTCGTCTACGACGGCCGCGTGGCCGTGGCGACGTCATTCACGGCGCACGTCGACCAGCCCGCCGAGATCGCAGCCTATTCGGGCACGGCGGCGAACGTCCAGGCCAAGGCATTCATCGGCACGATTGTCGACTTGCAGAGCGCGGCTTATGCGATCGACCCGGGCGTGATCGACACCAAGATCGCCGAGATCGTCGGCAGCGCGACCGGCACCAACGTACCGCATCACCTGGCCTGACCGGGCGTCACCGAACGATCCAGCGTTTCATATCGCATTCGCGATTGGGACAGTCAAAAAAGTGGCCTGAGGGGCGCGGCCGCCGCGGCGCCCTCGGCCTTCCATCACGGTTGAGTTAGAACTACCTCATGTAACGGCGGTGCAGGTGCTCTTTTCTTCGCATTCATACCCTTGACGGTCTATTTGTCCGCCTCCGCGCAATGCGGACACGATTTCCCCACCACATACTCCGGCGCCAGTTGCTGCCGCGGCGTGACAACGGCGCGGCAGGCAAAACACTGCACGGTTTCCGTCGGTTCCAGCTTGGGATTGAGCGCGGTACGGTAGTCGAACACGAAGCAGTCGCCCGCGTAGTGGTCGCCGCCCACTTCCTCGAAGTATTTCAGGATGCCGCCGTCGAGCTGGTAGACGCGGTCGTAGCCGATGTTCTGCATGTGGATCGCCGCCTTTTCGCAGCGGATGCCGCCCGTGCAAAAGGTCACGACGGTCTTGCCCTTCAGTTCGTCCTTGTGTTTCTCGACGACGTCCGGGAATTCGCTGAACTTGTCGATGCGGTAGTCGAGCGTGTTCTCGAACGTGCCGACGTCCACTTCGAACGCGTTGCGGGTTTCCATCATGACGACGGGGACGCCGTCGTCGTCGTGGCCCTGGTCGAGCCAGCGCTTGAGCGTCTTCGGCGCCACGGACGGCGCGCGGCCCAGCTCCGGTTTGATCAGGGGCATGCGCATCGTGATGATTTCCTTCTTGATGCGCACGAGCATGCGGCGGTGCGACTGTTCGGTCGACAGGCTTTCCTTCCACTCCAGGTCGGCCAGGCGGGCGTCGCTGCGCACCCAGGCGAGATACCGGTCGATCGCTTCGCGCGGGCCGGACACGAACATATTGATGCCTTCCGGCGTCAGCAGGACGGTGCCCTTGAGGCCCAGCTCGTTGCACAGCGCCTGGTATTGCGAGCGCATCTCGTCGAGGTTGTCGAGGCTGACGAACTTGTAGGCGGCGATATTGACGTGCATGATCGTTAAAGCGGGAAAGGATGGCAGGAAGCCCGCTATTATAGAGCAGCTGAGCCCCGAAGACGTCATCTTCGCGGCAATTGGCATTATCGCGGCGGTCGCCGCACTCGTCGTGCGGGACACGGCCCCGATCTTCTGGTCGATGGCGGAGTCCGCCGGCTGGGCGGCAATAATCGTCGCGTGGCGGATGCGCCACGGAGCACCGCTGCCGCGACCGGTCCGACAAAGTCGGCTCATAAAAGTTCGACGACGCATATGAGGCGTCGCAAACAGCCGTATTGACGTCTCCCCGTAGGATGGTTTGCATCATTCATCAGGGGGCGAGTCATGAAACCAACGTTTCTCAGGGCGGGTCTCGCGGCGGCCGGTGCCGTGCTGTTCACCGCGGGCGCCGGCGCGCAGGAAGTCATCCCGGTCGAGATGCCGCAGGAAGTCAATATGGTGGGGGCGGGCGCGTTCGGGCTGCCGGATTTCTACGGGTCCGAGGATTACCATCCCGAAGGTGCGGGATTTCTGCATGCCAACTTCGGCAACGGCATGTGGCTGCGCGTGATCGGGCCGGAGGTCAAGCTGAACGTCGTGCCGTCGACCTTGGACCAGCAAATGAATTTCGGGCAACTCCGTAGCCTGCGCGCCGGCTTCCTGTACCGCGCGCGGCCGACCCGCGACCCGGACGTCGACGATGCCGTCGTCCGCCGGATGCGCCGGATTCCGGCGGCGTCCGAGCTCGGCATCTTTGCCAGCTACGACATGCCGATGTCCGGCGATCCGCTGCACAAGATCGTGTTCAGCGGCGACGTCGCGTGGAACACGAACAATCTGTACGCGGGCGCCACGGCCAATCTCAAGGCGACGTATTTCTATCCATTCCCGCAGGGCATCGGCGGGCGCCCGCTGCTCGGCTCGGCCGGGTTCGACCTGTTCTTCGCGAGCGACCATTTCAACGACCGGTATTTCGGCATCAACGGCGCCGACCTGGCCGCGTTTCCGGAACGGGCCGGAACGCCATATCGGGCCGAGGGCGGGTTGACGTCGATCCGGATCCCGTTCCAGGTGACGTCGCAGTTCGACCGGCACTGGGGGCTGACGCTGGCCGGGCGCTACGAAAGGCTGCTGGGGGATGCGAAGGACAGCCCGATCGTCGACCGGCGCGGGAGTGCCAACCAGTGGGTGTTCGGCGGGGCCATCAATTATGCGTTCTAAAATACGCCCCCGGTCTTGTCAAGCGCGTCACCGTGCCTGGATGCAACCCTCCGTTCCGGCCGTCCGAGGTAAAATGACAGGATGACTTCGCCGATCTTCACCCACCTCCGCGTCCATACCGAATACTCGATCGTCGACGGCCTCGTCCGTATCGACGACCTCGTGGCTGCCGCCCTCAAGGACCAGCAGCCGGCGGTGGGTGTCACCGACCTGGCCAATGCCTTTTGCCTCGTGCGCTTCTACAAGGCGGCGCGCGGCAAGGGCATCAAGCCGATCGTCGGGGTCGACGCCTGGATCACGAACGACGAGAACCGCGACAAGCCGTTCCGCCTGCTGATCCTGTGCAAGAACAAGACCGGTTACCTGCAGCTCTGCGAACTGCTGTCCAAGGCGTGGCTGACGAACCAGTACAAGGGCCGGGCCGAGATCCGCGTCGAGTGGCTGGAAGCGCTCGCGACCTCCGTTTCCACCCTGGAGCCGGACGTGCCGCAGTCGAACGCCCTGATCGTGCTGTCGGGCGCGCAGTTCGGCGACATCGGCCAGGCCATCGACAACGGCGACCTGGACAAGGCCGAGGCGTGTGCCCGCCGCTGGGCGGATATTTTCCCCGGCCATTTTTACGTGGAAATCCAGCGCGCCGGCCAGCCGAACCAGGAACAGCAGGTGCGCCATTCGGTGGCGCTGGCGAACCGGCTCGGCCTGCCGGTCGTCGCCACGCATCCCGTGCAATTCATCAGCAAGGACGAATTCGTCGCCCACGAGGCGCGCGTCTGTATCGCCGAGGGCGAGATGCTGGCCAA
>DATMTG010000180.1:0-3215 GCA_035565075.1 Stenotrophobium sp. | reverse complement strand
ATCTGTTCGAGTACACGTGAAGTTTCATCGGCAGCGGGCGTCAGACGCGGGGGCCCGGCCGGATCGCCGGTGAGCTGGCTGGCCAGATGGCGGTATTCGTGGGCGATCTGCCCGTTGTTCTCGCCCTTGGGCAGAATCCGGTCCATCAGGAAAGAGCCCGGCTCCTTGGAAGGAAAGCCAATACGGACCGCTCGCGGCGCCAGTGACGCCAGCAGGCGCGATTTCGCCAGCCCCTGCGTATCGATCACCCATTCATAGCGGCTTGCCTTGAGCCGTTTGCGCAGTTGCAGCAAGGCCGCAGGCGAGCGCAGCATCTTGCGCTGGAAAATGATGCGTTCGTCAATGCGCGAATCGTTTTCGAGGATGCCGGCAAAATTGTCCTGCACCAGCCAGCCGATATATGCCTGCGGGTAGCGGCGGCGCAGCGCCTCGAGCAGGGAGGTTGCGAAGACCACGTCGCCCAGCGCAGACAGCCGGATGATCAGGATTCGCGGGCGGTCGCCTGGGATCGGCAGGGTAGGGGCGGGGCGCATTTGCGAAAGTATAGCGGCGATGCGTCCCGAAACGGTGACCCGACCTGCGTCGGAAGATGCTGGAGGGCTTCGGGCGAGACGGGGCGCGCCTTCATGCACGGGTCGGCATATAATTGCGTGTGGCCGCAGCCGGTATCCATCGAGCCCTGCGGCCGTCCAGTTTTCGACCTACAGGATTTTTGCAATGAGCAGCTTTGCCGACCGTGACGGCTTTATCTGGTATGACGGTGAACTCAAGCCCTGGCGCGAGTGCACCACCCATGTCCTCACTTATTCGCTGCACTACGGCGTCGGCTGCTTCGAGGGCGTCCGCGCCTACAAGACCCCCAAGGGCACCGCGATCTTCCGCCTGCAGGATCACACCAGGCGCCTGTTCAACTCGGCGAAGATCCTCGGCATGAAGATGCCGTTCGCGCCGGAGCAGATCAACGAGGCGCAGCTGGAAGTGCTGCGCGCCAACAAGCTCGACTCCGCCTACCTGCGGCCGATGGTGTTCTACGGGGCGGAAGGCATGGGCCTGCGCGCCGACAATCTCAAGACGCATGTGATCGTCGCGGCCTGGACCTGGGGCTCGTACCTGGGTGCCGACAACATGGAGAAGGGCATCCGTGTGAAGACCAGTTCGTTCACGCGCGGCCACGCCAATTCCAACATGCACCGCGCCAAGGCCAACGGCCAGTACATCAACTCGATGCTGGCGCTCAACGAAGTGCTGCGCGACGGCTATGACGAGGCGATCACGCTCGATACCAGCGGCCACATCGCCGAGGGCAGCGCCGAGAATATCTTCGTGGTCAGCGACGGCAAGCTGCACACGCCGGATCTCAATGCCTGCCTCGACGGCATCACCCGCCGCACGGTGATCCAGCTCGCCGCCGACTTTGGCATCCCGGTGATCGAGCGCCGCATCACGCGCGACGAGGTCTACATCGCCGACGAGGTGTTCTTCACCGGCACCGCGGCCGAAGTGACGCCGGTGCGCGAGGTCGACAACCGCAGCATCGGCAGCGGCAGGCGCGGCCCGATCACCGAGAAGCTGCAGGCGGCCTATCTCCAACTGGTCAAGGGCGAGAGCGAGCGCTATGGCGAATGGCTTAGCCACACCTGAGGCGGCCGGTGGCGCGAGCGCAGGCCGGCAGGCCGGCGCGTGCCTGCCGTCGCGCGGATGACAAGCCTCCTTCCGGATTTCGGCAAGGCCCGTCTGCTGGTCGCGGGCGATGTCATGCTCGACCGCTACTGGGGCGGAGCGACGACGCGCATCTCGCCTGAGGCGCCGGTACCGGTGGTGCAGGTTCGCAGCAGCGAGACGCGGCCCGGCGGCGCAGCCAACGTCGCGCTCAATGTCGCGGCGCTCGGTGTCAAGACGCACCTGCTGGGCGTGGTCGGCCAGGATGAGGCCGCCGATCTGCTGCGCATCGGCCTGGACGAAAAAGGCATCGCCGCGGATTTCGTGCAGACCGCGGGTTTGCCGACCATCGCCAAGCTGCGCATCCTGTCGCGCAACCAGCAGTTGATCCGGCTCGATTTCGAGGAGTCGCTGTCGGTGGCCGGTGCCTTCGACCGCGAAGTCTACCTGGCGCGTTACAAGCTGGCGCTGATGGACAGCGACGTGGTGATCCTGTCCGACTACGGCAAAGGCACGCTCGGCGATGTGCAGGCCCTGATCCTGCAGGCGCGTGCGCAGAACAAGCCGGTGCTGGTCGATCCCAAGGGCCGCGACTACCGGATCTACCGTGGCGCGACGCTGCTGACGCCGAACATGAGCGAGTTCGAGGCCGTGGTTGGCCCGTGCGCCGACGACGCCGAGATCGTGACCCGGGGCGAGCAACTGCGAGCCGAGCTTGATCTGTCAGCGCTGCTGATCACGCGCAGCGAGCACGGCATGACCCTGATCCAGTCCGGCCATGCGCCGCTGCACCTGCCGACCGAGGCGCGCGAGGTGTTTGATGTCACCGGCGCCGGCGATACCGTGATCGCGACGCTGGGCGCGGCGCTGGCGGCGAGGCAGGAACTGGCGCACGCCTGTCGTCTGGCCAATCTCGCAGCCGGCATCGTCGTCGGCAAGATCGGGACCGCGACCGTTTCCGGCAGTGAGTTGCACCACGCCATCCGCCGCCAGCATGAAGGCGACAGCGGTGTGCTGGACGAAGACGAACTGCTGCTGCGTGTTGCGCGCGCAAAGGCGCAGGGCGAAACCGTGGTCATGACCAACGGCTGCTTCGACCTGTTGCATGTCGGTCATGTGAAATATCTCGAGGCCGCGAGGAAGCTGGGCGACGTGCTGATCGTCGCCGTCAACAGCGACGCTTCGGTCAAGCGGCTCAAGGGCGAGGCGCGCCCACTCAACACCTGCGAAGACCGCATGCGCATGCTCGCCTCGCTCAAGAGCGTGGACTGGGTGGTGCCGTTCGGCGAAGACACGCCGGCGCGGTTGATTGCGGCGGTGTTGCCCGACCTGCTGGTCAAGGGTGGCGACTACGCGCCCGAGCAGATCGCCGGCCATGAAGCGGTCGTCGGCAACGGCGGCAAGGTCGTGGTGCTGGATTTCCACAAGGGCTATTCGACGACGCGACTGATCGAGAAGGCCTCGGGCAAAAGCTGAACGGTTCGCCGGCGTTCCGGTTGCACTCGGATCGGCCACCCGCTCTGGACGTTTGCAGGAAAATAGTTGTTATTAAATAT
>DATMTG010000179.1:0-6691 GCA_035565075.1 Stenotrophobium sp. | reverse complement strand
CTACAACTCACGCCACGCCAGCAACGTCTCCCTCCAACGGCCTCGACGGCGGCAAGCGCATCATTCGCGTCGACCCGCATAATGTCGCCCCCAGCGACATCGCGGTCGGCGTCATCATCGGCCGCGCCGCTGAATATTTCGACTTCTTCGTATTCGGCATCGCCGCCGTGCTGATTTTCCCCTCGGTGTTCTTCCCCTTCGCATCGCCGCTGGATGGCATGATCTATTCGTTCATGCTGTTTTCGCTGGCATTCATCGCGCGGCCTTTCGGCGCATTCCTGTTCCGCCTTATTCACGACCACTACGGCCGTGGTGCCAAGCTCACCGCCGCACTGTTCGCGCTGGGCACCACCACCGCGGGTATCGCGTTCCTGCCCAGCTATGCATCGATGGGCAACGCCGCGATCGTGATGCTGGCGATCCTGCGCATCGGCCAGGGGCTGGCGCTCGGCGGCAGTTCGGATGGCTTGCCGTCCCTGCTGGCCTTGAGCGCGCCGGAGAACAAGCGGGGCTGGTACGCGATGATCGCGCAGGTCAGCGCCCCCATCGGATTCATGATCGCGGCGGCACTGTTCGCCTATCTGGACATGAACCTGTCAACCGCCGACTTCATGGACTGGGGCTGGCGCTACACGTTCTATGTCGCTTTCGCATTCAACGTCGTCGCGCTGTTCGCGCGCCTGCGCCTGGTGGTCACGCCGGAATACGTGCGCCTGCTCAAGACCCGCGAACTCGAACCCTCGTCCCTGAGCGAACTGCTGGGGACGCAGAAGCGCAACATTCTCGTTGGCGCCTTTGCGACGATGGCCAGCTACGCGATGTTCCACCTGGTGACCGTGTTCGCGCTGGGCTGGGCCGTGTTGTACACCCAGCAGTCGGCGGGACACTTCCTGATCGTGCAGATCATCGGTGCCGTCATCGCCATCCCCAGCATGATGTTCTCCGGCGCGGTCGCCA
Organism: Stenotrophobium sp.; assembly: GCA_035565075.1. Classification (GTDB taxonomy): domain Bacteria; phylum Pseudomonadota; class Gammaproteobacteria; order Nevskiales; family Nevskiaceae; genus Stenotrophobium. Next base: position 5,734 of record DATMTG010000179.1, on the reverse strand, counting down.
ACCGCATCGGACGGCGCAACACGCTGGGCATCGCGGCCGTCCTGATCGCCGTCTACAGCGGCTGGACGGCGGTGCTGCTGTCCGGCAGCACCAGCGGCGGTTACATCTTCATCCTGCTGGGATTCGCCCTGCTTGGCTTTTCCTATGCGCAATCGGCGGGCGCCATCAACTCCAGGTTCCCCAGCGTGTTCCGCTACAGCGGCGCCGTGATCACCTCCGATATGGGCCGGCTGTTTGGCGCCGCCTTTGCGCCCCTGATCTGCCTGGAACTGGCGTCGCACCTGGGCATCGGCTACGTCGGGCTCTACCTGCTGTCCGGCTCCATCTGCACGCTGATCGCACTGCGCGTCGTCCGCAGCTTCGAATTGCGCACCGACAACTGAGCGGATCGCCACCTGCGCCGGCAAACCTCGAAGCTGCGTCACACGGCAAGCGAGACTGTCCTAACATTTCAGGGAGCCGTACATGACCGCCATCACTCCATCCGCGCCCGTGCTGGTCACGGGCGCCGCGGGTTACATCGCCAGCTGGCTCGTCAAAGACCTGCTCGAGGCCGGCCACTCCGTGCACGGTACCGTGCGCGATCCGGACAGGAAATCGGGTCTCGAACACCTGCAAAAACTCGCTGAACTGCATCCGGGCAAGCTCAAGCTGTTCGCCGCCGACCTGCTCAAGCCCGGCAGCTTCGATGCCGCCATGCAGGGCTGCGAACTGGTGATGCACACCGCCTCGCCGTTCGTCATCAGCGGCTTCACCGACGCCAACGAGACACTGGTGCGACCGGCACTGGAAGGCACGCGTAACGTGCTGGAGGCCGCCAACCGCACCGCCAGCGTCAAGCGCGTGGTGCTGACCAGCAGCGAAGCGGCGATCTACGGCGACAACATCGATGCCCGCAACGCACCGAACCACACGCTGGACGAAAACACCTGGAACACGTCGAGCAGTCTCGACCACCAGCCCTATCCCTACTCCAAGGTCGTTGCCGAACGCGAAGCCTGGGCGATCCAGAAGAAGCAGTCGCGCTGGGACCTGGTGACGATCAATCCCGGCCTGGTGCTCGGCCCTTCGCTGACCCGCTCCAGCGCATCGACCAGCCTGGTGTTCATCAAGCAGCTCACCAACGGCACCATGGCCCTCGGTGCGCCGCACCTGCCGATGGGCGTGGTCGACGTGCGCGACGTTGCGCTGGCACACATCCGGGCCGGTTTCATACCCGCTGCTCAGGGCCGGTATTGCACCAGTGCCTGCGACGCGACGCCGCTGCAGATGGGCCGCCTGCTGCGCAAGCGCTTCGGCAGCAAATACCTGTTCCCGCGGTTCGAGGCTCCCAAGTTCATGGTCAAGCTGATGGCCCCGGCGGCAGGCCTGACCCGGAAATACGTCGAGCTCAACGTCGGCCATCCGCTGCACTTCGACAACGGCAAGAGCCGGCGCGAGCTGAACATGGAATACCGGCCGCTGGAGCAGACCCTGGCCGATCACTTCACGCAACTGCTGGATGACGGCGTCATCCGCCGGCGTCACTGAGAGCCCGCTCATGACTCCCGACGGCACCGGCGGCCAGCGCCAGCGCATCCCGCGCGACAAGACCGACGACTACACCCGCGAGATGGCGGCGCAGCGCCGTGCGTTCGCAAGCGCGCACAGCGGCAGCGCACTGCATCATGTCGGTCAGTACAGCTTCGACCCGGCGCTGCTGCCCGGCAACATCGAGAACTTCAGCGGCGTCGCGCAGGTGCCGATCGGCCTGGCGGGACCGCTGCGCATCACGGGCGAACATGCACGCGGCGATTTCTACATCCCGATGGCGACCACCGAGGGCACGCTGGTCGCCAGCTACAACCGCGGCATGCGCCTGCTCGGAGAATGCGGCGGCGTCAGGACCACGGTGGTCGAGGCGCACATGCAGCGCTCGCCGGTGTTCATCTTCGATGATGCGCTGGCGGCACGTGAATTTGGCGAATGGGTGACGGCACATTTCGACGACATCAAGTCCGCAGCGGAAACCACGACCCGCGTCGGCAAGCTCGAGGACATCGGCCAGTACGCCATCGGTCCGCTGCGCTACCTGCGTTTCAACTACAACACCGGCGATGCCGCCGGCCAGAACATGGTCGGCAAGGCCACGCTCGCGGCCTGCGAATGGATCCGTCAGACGCATCCCGATCATCCGCGCTTCATCCTTTCCGGCAACATCGACACCGACAAGAAGCATTCGCAGATCAACACCCTGCTGACGCGCGGCAAGCGCGTGGTGGCCGAAGCCGTGCTCAAGGACGAAGCCTTGCAGCGCATCATGGGCGTCAGCGCCAGGGACCTGTTCTACGTGCGGCAGATTTCGCACGCGGGCGCCTTCATGGCCGGCTCCGCCAACAACGGCGCGCACGCCGCCAACGGTCTTACCGCATTGTTCATCGCCACCGGGCAGGACGTTGCCAATGTCGCCGAGTCGCACGCGGCCACCACCTACGTGCAACTGCTCGACAACGGCGACTACTACTGGTCGATCACGCTGACCTCGCTGATCGTCGCCACCTACGGCGGCGGCACCGGCCTGGCGACGCAGCGCGAATGTCTCGAACTGCTCGGCTGCTACGGCCAGGGTGGCGCCAACAAGTTCGCAGAAATCTGCGCCGGCACCGTGCTCGCCGGTGAAATCTCGCTGTCCAGCGCGGTCCTTGCCGGCGACTGGGTTTCGAGCCACGACCAGCTCGGCCGCAATCGTCCCTGACGCCGCCGGGAGTAATCCCGATACCCGGCGCGCTGGCATACACTCCGCGCTCCGAATTCCAGGAAACCCTTTCATGTCCCTGCCCGCCATCCTGCGCAACCTGTCGCTGCCCGTCATTGGCTCGCCGCTGTTCATCGTCTCCAATCCGGATCTGGTCATCGCCCAGTGCAAGGCCGGCGTGGTCGGATCGTTTCCGGCGCTCAACGCGCGCCCCGCCCCTGTGCTGGAAGACTGGCTCAAGCGCATCACCACCGAACTGGCGGCGTGGAACGAGGCGCACCCGGAGCAGCCGGCCGCGCCGTTTGCGGTCAACCAGATCGTGCACAAGTCCAACGACCGGCTGATGCACGACGTCGAACTGTGCGTGAAGTACAAGGTGCCGGTGGTCATCACCTCTCTGGGCGCGCGCACCGACATCAACGATGCCATCCACGGTTACGGCGGCATCGTGCTGCACGACATCATCAATGACCGCTTTGCGCGCAAGGCGGTGGAGAAAGGCGCGGACGGCCTCATCGCCGTGGCCGCCGGCGCCGGTGGTCACGCCGGCACCACTTCGCCGTTCGCGCTGATCCAGGACATCCGCGAGTGGTTCGACGGACCGCTGGCGCTGTCCGGCTGCATCGCCACCGGTGGCGCGGTGCTGGCCGCGCAGGCGATGGGCGCCGACCTCGGCTATATCGGCTCGGCGTTCATCGCCACGCAGGAAGCCAACGCCACCCCCGCCTACAAGCAGGCCATCGTCGATGGCCACGCGCACGACATCGTCTACACCAACCTGTTCACCGGCGTGCACGGCAACTACCTGCGTCCCAGCATCGTCAACGCCGGCCTCGACCCGGACCAACTGCCGGAATCCGACCCGTCGAAGATGGACTTCGGCTCCGGCGGCAATACCGGCGCCAAGGCCTGGAAGGACATCTGGGGCTGCGGCCAGGGCATCGGCGCGGTCAAGCAAGTACAGTCTGCCGCCGAACTGGTGGCCCGCCTGAAGCGCGAATACCAGGCCGCGCAGCGCACGCTGGCGGCCTGAGGTTCGCGAATGCCGATGGATCTGCCGGAAGTTCCCGGCTTCCAGTGCTCAGGGTTGACGCTCGATGGCCGGCGCCGCGCGGTCTACCGTCGCGGCCAGGGTCGCGCGGTGATCGTGATGTCCGAGGTCCCGGGCATCACGCCGCAGGTCGCAGGTTTTGCCGCCCGCGTCGCCGATGCCGGCTTTTCGGTCTGGATGCCGCAGCTGTTCGGCACACCGATGCGGCCGCTGACGCCGGCCAGTGTCGCCAGCACGCTGGCGCGGGTCTGCATCAGCCGTGAGTTCAGACTGTTGGCGGCGAATCGATCCAGTCCGATCGTGGACTGGCTGCGCGCGCTGGCGCGCCACGCCCATGCCGAGTGCGGCGGTCCCGGCGTCGGCGCGATCGGCATGTGCCTCACCGGCAATTTCGCGCTGGCGATGATGCTGGATGCGCCGGTGATCGCACCGGTGCTGTCGCAACCCTCGCTGCCCGGCGGACTCACACACGCACAGCGCAGCGGCCTGCACGCATCGCCCGAGGAGATTGCCGCCGCACACGAGAAAATCGACCGGCACGGCGCGCGCATCCTGGGCCTGCGGTTCACCGGCGACCCGATGTGCCGCAAGGAACGTTTCGAGCGTCTGCGCCAGGAATTCGGCGACGCCTTCGAGGGCATCGAGATCGACTCGAAACATGCGCGCCCGGGCACCGGCACCCCTGCGCACAGCGTCGTCACCACGCACCTGATCGATGAAGCCGGCCAGCCCACGCGCGCGGCGCTCGACCGCGTGCTGGGATTTTTTCACGAGCAGCTGGCCGCGCCAGCCTGAAATAAAAAGCCGGACCTGCGTCCGGCTTCTCCCAACGCTCAACGGCTGCCGGTTTACTGGGGCGTAGACGCCTTCACCGCGGGCTTGGCTGCCGCCGCAGCCGGTTTTTCGGTCGTCGCCGGGGCTGCGGCGGCACCGCGCTGGTAGACGATCTTCCGGGTGCCGCCTTCGCAGACGCCGACCACCTTGCGATCCTTGACGTCGGCCGCGGCCACCGCTTCCAGCGTGTAGGACTTGACGCCATGCGCCTCGATTTTCTTGGCAATCTGCGCCTTGACCTGATCGCAGGGTGTTCCGGCAAACGCCGGCAGGGCCAGCGCCGCCGCCAGAATGGCGGTTGCTCCCATCAGAATTTTCATGATTCCCTCCTCAAAGGTTCCCGTTGGATGCGCTCATCGAAACCGGAACATATCACCCGACACGACCGCGGTACATCCGATGCCACTGCAATCCCGGCGGTTGGCAGCGGCGGAATGCGGCGCCGGTTCAGGGCATCCATTGCCCGCACGGATGCGTACCACCTTGGCTCCAGCCGTTTTACATGCTTTGATGCCCCCATGCCCCTCCAAGGACGACCCTGACATGCTCACAGTGCACCACCTCAACAACTCCCGTTCGCAGCGCGTGCTCTGGCTGCTGGAAGAACTGGGCGTCGAGTATCAGATCAAGCACTACCAGCGCGATGCCAGGACCATGCTGGCACCGCCGGAACTGCGCAAGGTGCACCCGCTGGGCAAATCGCCGGTCATCACCGATGGCGACATCACGGTCGCCGAGTCCGGCGCGATCATCGACTACATCGTCGAGCGCTACGGCAACGGCCGCCTGGTTCCGGCCGCCGGCACACCGGAGAAACTGCGCTACACCTACTGGATGCACTACGCAGAAGGCTCGATCATGCCGCTGCTGGTGATGAAGCTGATTTTCAGCTTCATCCCGAAACGCGCGCCGGCACTGGTCCGGCCGGTGGCGCGCGGCATCGTCAATAACGTCGAAAAGAATTTTCTCGGCCCGAACCTGAACACCCATCTCGACTACATCGATCGCGAGCTGGGCAGGACCGGCTGGTTCGCCGGGACCGACCTGACCGCAGCCGATGTGCAGATGAGCTTCCCGCTGGAGGCGGCCACCGCACGCAGCGGCGGCGGCGGCCG
>DATMTG010000178.1:0-4337 GCA_035565075.1 Stenotrophobium sp. | reverse complement strand
CGCCACCACCGTCAGCCAGTCGAGGCCGACATTGAATTTGTCGGCGATCGAACGCGAATCGAGGTTGTAGCGCGAATCGGCGCGCAGTTCAGGCGAGCCCGGTTGCAGACTGCCGATGACGCGGCCGCGCGAAATGGCGATGGCCGCGACGAAGATGATCAGTGTGCACACTGACATGATCCAGGCATTGCGCGGGCGTGCTACGCGAGCCAGGTAAGTCATGGCCTTCGCGCGGTTATCACGCAGACGCAGCGCTTGTTGCGCCCACTCCGGTGAGAAGCTGGAGTACGAGGCCCATAGCGGCAGCATCACCAGATTGCTCAGCACCTTGTAGGCGACGCCGATCGCCGCGACGATCGCCAGCTCGCGGATCATCGGAATCGGCACCAGCACCATGGTGATGAAACTGATGAAGGTGGTGGCCAGCGACAACACGCCTGGCACCAGCAGGCCGCTGAAACTGCGCCGCGAGGCGGTGTACATGTCGCTGCCGCCGGCGACTTCGCGCACCATGAAGTTGATCTGCTGTACGCCATGCGAGACGCCGATGGCGAAAATCAGGAACGGGATCAGGATCGCCAGCGGATCGAGGCCTATGCCGAGCAGGTGCACGGTACCGTATTGCCAGATCAGCGTGGTCAGCGAGCAGACGATCTTCTGGAAGGTCAGAATCCACGAGCGGCAGTACCAGTACACCGCCAGGATGGTGAGCAGCAGTGCGATGCTGCAGAACACCAGCACGCCTTTGGCGCCATCGGCGATATCCGAGACTTCCTTGGCGAAGCCGATGACCTGGATCTGGACATCGGCGTTCTCGAATTTCTGGCGCAGCTCGGTCTCCAGCGAATGGCCGAAGGCGATGTAGTCCAGTGGCTTGCCGGTATGCGGATCGCGGTCCATCACCTCGGCGGCAATCAGCGCGCCGGAACCGTCGTTGGCCACCAGTTGCCCCATGTAGCCACCGCCGACGACACGGTCGCGGATTTGCGAAATCACTTCCGGCGTCAGGGCATCGGGCGTGATGGTGCCGCTGATCAACGGCTCGCCTTTGAAACCGTCTTCGGTGATTTCGGTGTAAAAGACATTGGGCGTCCACAGCGACGTTACCGAACCGCGGTTGATGCCCGGCAAAAAGGTGACGGCCTGGGTGACATCGAGCAGCGTGCGCAGCGTCCTGGCGTTCCAGATGTCGCCGTGGCGCGGATGCACCACCACGGCGATGCCATTGGCGTCATGCAGCTGGCGCCGGTACTGGTCGAAAGTCTTGATGTACTCATGGTTCGACGGCAGCATCTTTTCGAAGCCCGCCGAGATGCGCAGTTGCGAGGCCTGCCAGGCCATGAACAGGGTGAGGATCGCGAACACCGCCAGCACCTTGCCGCGGTGGCGGAACAGGAAATCCTCGAGACTTTTGACGATACGGGTCAGCATGGTGGCGGCGCGCTAGAAGTTGTAGCCGACGGTGAAGCTCGCGTAGTCGCGGTCGCTGGTCTGGTTGGCGGGGCCGCCGCCGAAGAACCAGCTGTAGGCGATGGCCGCGGTGATGATGTTGTGGCGATTGAAGTTGAGCGTGAACGTGGCCGATTTAGCACCCTGCTGCCAGGGCAGGGCGTTGGGCGAATTGCCGATCACGCCCTGCGACCAGTCGATCTGCGGCAGCCAGTCGAAGCCCAGGTTCATCACGTTCGGATAAGTCACCTGGCTCTCCAGCGTGTAGCCCGCGGAGAACTTGTCGGGCAGGGCATAGGCCGGCAGCGACCACGGGATGCCGCCGAGGCGATCGAGTCCCGGGTATTCGACCAGGCCGACTTCGCCGAGGAAGTAGCCTTCCTTGGCGCTCAGCGTGTTGAGCACCAGGCCGCCGAAACCGCTGGTCGGCGAGAAAATCTGCAGGAGAGACTGTTGCACCTGGATCTTGGTGCGATTGACCCAGCCCTTGCAGTATTTGCCGGCCGCTTCGCCGCCGCCATTGACGCAGGCGTAGGGCGCGCTTTTGGGATCGGCGCCAGACGGCACCGACGGATCGATCGCCACCGGATCGTTGGGACGGTACGAAATCTCCCCGCCCAGCGCCCAGTTACCGAGGTTGGTGCTGTAGGAAGCCCCGAACAGGTTGATGCCGCTGGGGTACTCGATCTTGTACCCGGCCGAGACCGGATTATCGGTCGCGTAAGCCGCGTTGACGGTGTAGGTGATGAATGGAATCTTGGAATTGAAGCGTTCGTAGTAAAAGCCGAAGGAGGCGTCGAGCCAGTCCGGGTGATAGCGGAACGCCACGCCGTACTGGCCGTTGTTGCTGCCGCCACGGTCGGACACCAGTGGAATCGCCGTACCGCTGCTGAATGCGAGATTGACCAGAGCCGTGGCGATGCCTTGCGAAGTCGTCTGCCCGAGGAACGACAGGCCCGGAACCGGGATGAAATTCGGATTGGTGAAGCCCTGGATCAGGCGCGGTTTGACGAAATTCGGATCACGCAATTGCGCAGCAGTGAGGCCGGTGCCGCCGGGATCGCCAACGGTGCCGGCGGGTGCGTAGCGGATTGCCCCTACTGCGAGCGCGGCATTGACCACGGCCTGCTCCGCCGGGTTGCCGAGGTTGTTCAGGCCGGCATTGATGACGGAAGTCGGGATGTAGATCGCCCCGGCATTGCCGTAGCCGGCCGGATCGGCGCTGGAGAAATAGGTGCCGTCCGGGTCGATCAGGAAGCCGTTCCAGCGCCACTGCCAGAACGCCTCCATGCTGACGCTGTCGGTCACGTCGGTGCTGAGCGAGATCATCGGCGCCGGGCGCAGGAACTCCTTGATCTGCGCGCCGGCGACATGATAGCGACGCACGTCGATGGCGTTGATCGAGTTGATGCCGCCGAGCACGAAGATATCCTCGCCCCAGCTCATCACCTGGTTGCCGACGCGAATGCGTGCGTTGCGGCCGAACCAGTCGAAATCCTTGTTGATGTAGAGATCGAGCAGGTCGAAGTTGTAGACGGAATAGGGGCGTGCGCCCGAAGACAGCGGGGTGCGCGCCGTGTGTCCGATGCGCCAGTCGTAGAGCTCCGAGACACGGCCGAAGAAGGTGAAATCATCCGGCATGTTCAGCAGCAGTTCGTGGGTCCCCTTGACGACTTCGGAAAACAGGTCGTGGTTGTTGTAGTTGAGGTCGCCATCGTCGGCATTGAGGAAATAGGCGTCCTCCGAGCCTTCAGGCAGCGCCGCGGTCAGCGACGCACAGCCGCCGTTGTCCTGGCCGATCAGGCTGCATGAGCGTTTCTGCGTGCGCATCTCCAGACCGTAGGACACGGTGGAGTCGAGCGCACCGCTGAAGCCGCCGCCCAGATCGAAATGAAAGGCCTGCGCAGGCATCGCCTGCGCAGCCAGCAGGCCTGCCGCGGCCACGGCCAGAACACGATGGTGCCGCGAGCCGTTTCCCAAACGACGAGTCATGCTTCTCATGAAACCCCCTCCCTAGTTTTTATCTGTCGTTGCGCTCAGCGCGAACCCTGTCTGCGCAGGTAGGACTCCGTGAACATGTTGGGTTGCAGGCGGCCTTCCTTGCCGGCCAGCCAGTCGGTTGCCGGTTCGCCCAGCGTGAAGATGTCGCCGAAGTAGCGGCCGCTGGGCAGGTCGTAGCTGACGTAATCCTGGCTGGCGTCGCAGGCGTCGATCTCCCAGATCGGGGTGACGCTGCCGATCTGCACACGCTGCATTTTGCCCTGGGCGTCGTACATGTCGACCACGATCACGGCCCAGGTGTCTTCGTCGAGGTAGAACACGCGGTGCGGCGAGGAGTGGCGCTGGCCCGGACGGACATTAGCTTCGACTTTCCAGACACGGTGCAGCTCGTAACGCACCGCATCCGGGTTGATCTGGGTGGGCTCGAACAGGGTCTTGTCGTTGTATCGCGTGTCGTCGCGCAGCGCGAAGCTGTTATACGGGATATACAGTTCCTGCTTGCCGACCAGCTTGAAGGTGTAGCGGTCGAGCATGCCGTTGTACATCCAGGCCTGATCGACGTAATAGGTGTTTTCCAGGCCGATCAAGGGGGCGTCGTAGGCGTAGGTCGACAGGCGCCGCACGCGGCGCTGGCCGGGGAAATACTGCCAGCCTTCGTTGGTTTTCTGCAGGTAGTAGACGCCGGCATCGAGCGTGCCGGCCAGTGCCGGCGGCGACACGGTTGTCTGGAAGAAATAGAACTCGACGCCATCGCGGACACGCCGAACTCGGGCGTGGCACTGGCTGTCAGCAACGTGGTGCGCGAAAAGAACGCGGTGCTGCTCAACTCGGGCGCCGCGATCGCCGATCTGACCGACAAGGCCTGCTCGCCGAACACGGTGTCGTTC